>NZ_JBVHHL010000009.1:189122-232166 GCF_055561075.1 Streptomyces sp. NPDC022910 | reverse complement strand
TCAGCAAGGCCGCGGGTGCGGGGTTGTCGAAGATCGGGGACGTCACGGCGGCGCTGAAGGGCGTCGGCAACGTCGAGATCCCCAAGCTCCCGGACGGTTCCGTCCACCTGCCGGACGGCCGCCTCCTGGACACGAACGGCAACCTCATCGGACACGACGGCACCATCGACACGACGCCGGTGCCTCATGAGGTGGCACCGGGGCTCCCGGCCCACTGGACGATCCAGGAGCCGGCGCTCTCCGGGGTGCGCGCGGGGGACGGCGTCACGGGCGAGGTGACCCATACGAGTGATGTTGTGGCGACGGGCGGCCACTACGACGTCACACCGGGCGGCCATTACGACACCGCGCCGACCGGCACCACCGGCCACACGCCGGGCGGCTCCTTCGACGGGACACCGGCGTCGTACGAGCACACGGCGACGCCGACGTCGTACGACCATGCCCCGACCACGACACCGCACGACGCCCCCACGGGGACGCCGCACACAGGCCACGACGTCCCTGCGGGGACGCCCCATACGGGCCACGACGTCCCTGCGGGGACGCCCCATACGGGCCACGACCTTCCCCACGGCACCGGCCACCCGCCGGAGACGCCACACGGCCCCGGGCACGACGCCCCGGGTGACCACACAGACGACTCGTCCCACGGCGCCGGGCACGACCACCATGACGCCGGCCATGACGGGGGGGCTCACGACCCAGCGCACGCCGGTGACCACACGGGCGTCGGGCACGACGCCGTGGACGCTGCAGCACACCACGGCACCGACACTGCGGTCGCTCCGGGCCGCCCGGGGACGGACGCGCTGGGGCACGGCGGGGCCGCGGAGCCGTTTGAGTACAAGCCGTCCATGTCGGAGAGAGAATTCTCCGGACTGGCAACCGATGCCGAGAAGCACGCGGCGGCCACAGCCGAACTGGCGCACGGCACGAACCCCGCGCCCAGCGTCAGCAACCAGGCGGGGTTCGATTACGGCAACGCGTACTGGAACGACTTCCTGGACAACCTCGGACCCGAGTCGAGGGAGTCGCTGGTCACCTACACCGGTAACGCGTACGACGACATCAACGGCCACCTTCGCTTCGGCACCGACACGTCGCCGGAGACGTTGCACACGATCGACGAGATGGACAAGGTCATGGGCGCCCGCCCACTGCCCGAGGACATCATGGTCGTCCGCGGTACCGGAGTCGACCACCTTCATCTGGAGACGCCGCTGGACATGCGGGGCGGCGTTTACGACGACAAGGCGTACACCTCCACGGCACTCGGCAAGACGCCGCCGCCGCCCTTCGACGGGAAGCCGGTGTGGATGCATCTGCGGGTGCCGAAGGGCACACCCGCTCTCTGGCTGGACCACCTCTCCGAGTTCCCCGGTGAGCGGGAACTGCTCCTCGCCCGCGGTACTCAGTACAAGGTGACGCGCGTCTTCATGGACCAGGTGGGCAAGTGGCACGTCTACGGGGAGGTTCTGCCGAGGCCGTAGCCTCGTTGCGGATCAGGCAGAGGTAAAGGAATGTGGACTTCATGAGCAGTGAACGACCGATCAACCCGCGCTTCGACGACGACATGTGGTTCAACCAGGTGTCGCCGGGTCCGCCGCGTTACCGGACACGGACCGACAAGCCCGTGCGGTACTTCACGGTGGTCGACAAGCAGGACGGCGTGGTCCTCGGGTATGTGTGGGCCGCTGACGACGATGACGCCGCCGCGTGGGAACCGCGGCAGGCCGCCGGGCCCCGGGCGTACATCGAGGGCGGCACCTGGCACGCAATCTTGGAGGAGGCCAAGGGGCGGGGCATCCGGCCATCTGAGGCCCTCGCCGAGCTGTACGGCGACCCGGAGGTGGGCGTCAAGGGTCAGGCCCTGCCGGGTTCCCTCACCGATGCTCCGAACGCCGGTGTGGTCAAAGCCCTGGCGCAGAGTGACTGACGAGCCGCCGGTTAACCCGCGCTTCGACGACGACCTGAGGTTCGTGGAAATGCCGGGCGGTTCGCCGCGCTACCGGGACTGGACCGAAAAGCCGGTGCAGTACTTCACGGTGGTCGACAAGCAGGGTGGAGCGGTCCTCGGGCACCTGTGGGCCGACGACAAGGACGATGCCGCTGCGTATGAACCGCGGCAGGCCACCGGACCCCGGGGGTCAATGAGGACGGCTTCTGGGGTCGGCGGCTACGTAACGCCAAGGAACGGGGCATTCGACCATCCCAGGCCCTCGCCGAGTTGCTGGCCGACCCGGAGCTGGGCGGTAAGGGCCGCCCCTTGCCAGGCTCCCTGACCGACGCCCCGAACGCCGCCGCGGCCTGCAACAGAACTGAGTTGGCGTCACCCCTTTCCTCGCGATACAGATAATCGCTCGTTCATACACGTCCCCCAGGAGCCCCTCCCCCATGACCACCCCCCAGGGCAACCCCTACGGCCAGTACCCCCAGGCCAACCACCCTGCGCCGCACAATCAGCCCAACCCCTATGCACAGCAGGGCGGTTACCCGCAGCCCAATGGGTACGTCGCGCCGGGAGTGGGGTATCCGCAGGGGGCCCAGGCGTACCAGGGGGGTGCCCCGTACGGGCAGGGGCCGCGGTTCTCCTGCCGGTTCTGCGGTACCGCCCCCGCCGTCGACGTCACCTTCCGCGCGCACCGTGGGCTCCTCGTCCTCATGACGTTCCGGAAGCTCGAAGGGCCCATGTGCCACCGCTGCGGGATGCAGGTCTACAAGCAGTTGACCGGCGAGACGCTCTGGCAGGGCTGGTGGAGCCCGCTTTCCCTGGTGCTGTTCACCCCGCTCACCCTCCTCTGGAACGTGATCGCCAGTGCCAAGGTCAAGAAGCTTCAGGCGGCCCCGGCACCCGGTCAGTACTGACCCGTCGCCGCCCCACGCGTGCCCGACCGTATCCGGGGTGTACTCCCTGCTCTTCCATGCCTTATGTTGCAGGGGCAAAGTTAGGGGGAGCCTGTCATGCCGCTCACGCCGCAGGAACGGCGGGCATCAGAGACATCGAGGTCGGCGCCGTTCATGACACTCGCCGAGGTCGAGGCCGTCGCGTGCGCCGCGCACGCCGCGCAGAAGGACAAGGCCGGGCGGCCGTACACGGAGCATCTGCGGGCCGTCGCCGAGGGCGTACGGGCCCGTGGCGGTGCCGATGAACTCGTCGCCGCCGCCTGGCTGCACGACTCGGTGGAGGACGGTGTCCTCAGCGAGGAGTGGCTGGACGCGGCCCGGTTGCCGCAGAGGGCCAAGGATGTCGTACGGGCCGTGACCAAGCGGCCGGGAGAAGAGCCGGAGGCGTACGCGCGGCGCATCCTCGCCACCCCGGGCGCCCGGCTCGTCAAGGCGGCCGACCTCGCGCACAACGCCGACCCGCACCGGCTCGCCGCTCTCGACGCCCCCACCGCCGAGCGGCTCACCCGCAAGTACGCCGTGATGCGGGAGAACCTCGGCCTCGGCGCCGATGACTGACGGCTCGACAGCGATCGCGTACGACACAGGACGGCACGGAACGGCACGGGACTGCTGATGGCACGGGACTACGACAGCCAGTTGCTGGAGTCGGTGGCGGTACGCCGTCGGCGGATGCGCGACGCGCTGCTGTTCGGCGCCCAGCGCGGTCGGCGCACGGTGGACGAGCGGCTCGGAAAGGTGTTCGCGGGCATCGCGATCGCCGCCGTGCTGTGCGCCGGTTGCGTCGGCTGGTCCTTCCTCCAGGCCACCCTGGCCAAGCAGAAGGCCGAGCAGCAGAAGCAGCAACAGCAGCAGGAGCAGATGTACAACCCGTCCGGGGGGAGTGGCAGCCCGACGCCGACCGCCGGCGGCGCGAAGCAAAGTGCGGAGAAGAAGTGAACAGGGCCTGCGGGGTGGGCATGACCATGCCAGCAAGGCCGTGTGTCTCTACGGAACCCCCGTACGGACGCCCCGTTTCGGACAACATCGCGATGATAGGTTCCCGTAAGTGGTGAGCACAGCAACGACTTCCCGGGCCCAGCTGAGCCGGGTCACCCTGGTCGGTGAGCGACGGCGAGCCGACATCGTCCTGCCGTCGGACACCCCGATCGGCCAACTGCTCCCTGACATCCTGCAGTTGCTCGACGACCGGGCCGCCGCGCGCCCCATGACGCGGCAACTCATCACCTCCGACGGTTCGGTGCTGCCGCACGACGCCACGCTGTCCTCGGCCGAGGTCGCCGACGGCGCCGTGCTGCAGCTCGTGCGCGCGCACGCCGCGCCGCCCGCGCCGGTCGTGCACGACGTCACCGACCAGGTCGCCGACGACCTCGATCTGCGCGCCTGGCGCTGGCGCCCGGCCGCCCGCCGGGTCAGCGCCGGAGTGGCCACCATCGTCTTCGCGGTGACCGCGGCAGTCCTCGCCCGGCGTGAGTTCGACCTGCACTCCCTCACCGCGGGACTCGTGGCCGCCACCCTCGTCCTCCTCGTCGGCGGAGCCGTCGTCGCCAAGGCCGGGGACGGCAAGCAGGGCCTCGCCACCGCCCTGCTGCTCGCCGCCGGCGGGCTCGGGCTGCTCACGGCCTGGACCGCCGCCGACGCCTACGACTGGCCCGGGACGGCCCGGCTCGCCGGTGTCGTGGCCGCGCTGGTGCTCACCCTCGTGCTGCTCGCCTACTTCTCGCCGCTCGGCCGCGGCGGGCTCATCGGAGCGGGTGCGACGGCCGTCATCGCTCTGGTCTGGGAGGCCGTCGCCGCGGTGCAGGACCAGCCCGCCCGGCTCGGCGCCGTGATGGCCGTGTTCTCCGTCGTGCTGCTCGGACTGCTGCCCCGCTTCGCGCTCATGGCCTCCGGCCTGACCGGGCTCGACGACCGCAGGTCGGGAGGCGTCTCGGTCAGCCGGCACGAGGTCGGCAACGCGCTGGCGGCCACGCACCGCGGGCTCGCCCTCGCGACCATCGCCACCGCCGCCTCGGCCGTCGCCGGGGGCTGGCTGCTGACCACCGCGCCCGAGCCGACCGCCTGGACCGTGACCCTCGCGTCGCTGGTCGCCGTGGTGCTGCTGTCCCGGGCCCGGGCATTCCCGCTGGTCGCCGAGGTGGTCGCGTTGTTCGGCGCCGCCGCGCTGCTCGTCGTACGCCTGGTGGTGCTGTGGATGGACCACGCCGCAGGCGCCGGGCCGCTCGCCGTGCTGTGCGCGGCCGCGGTGCTGCCGCTGCTCGTCCTCGCCGTGCAGCCGCCGGAGCACGTGCAGGTACGGCTGCGGCGCATCGCCGATCTGATCGAGTCGATCGGTGTGATCGGGCTGTTCCCGCTCGCTGTCGGCGTCTTCGGCATCTACGGGCAACTGCTCAACAAGTTCTGACACACGGTGCGGCCGCTCCGGGCGGGGCGGACAGGAGAGAAGGGCGACATGCCGAACGGGGACAACTGGCAGAGCGACGTGCTGCGCGACCTGAGGGGCGCCTCCGGGCAGCCGGGCCCCCAGCCACAGCCGCAGGGCACCCCCGCCGCCGGTGCCGCACAGCCACAGCCGAACCCGCAGGGCGTACCCACGCAGGGCCAGGCGTACGGCCACCCCCAGCAGCCCTCGCCCCACCAGGCGCACGCCGGTCAGCAGGGTGCCCCGGCGCAGCCCCAGCCGGTCCCGGCCCGGCGGCCCGCCGGCCCCCGCCCGCAGCCCCGCACCCCCGACTCCCGCCCGGTCGTGGACAAGCAGCTCGCCGGCACCGGTCTCAAGCCCCGGCACGGCGAGCCCCTCTCCGCCCGCGCCCTGCGTGCCGTGCGCCGTACCGTCTCCTCCTCCGCCGCCCGCGAGGTCGCCGGGGCCACCGCCACCGCGGAGGTGCTCCAGCAGGCCGTGACCACAGGCCGCCAGATCGCCGTCACCTCCATCCGTGGCGGAGCGGGGAAGACGACGGTCGCCGCGCTCCTGGGGACCACGTACGCGCACTACCGGCACGACCCGACCCTCATCGTCGAGGCCGATCCGGCGCTCGGCTCGCTGCCGCTGCGGCTCGGCGCCGAGACGCTGCGCTGGACCACCGGCGACGTCGCGGACATCGTCGAGCCGCAGATGTCGCTGCTCGACGTCACCGGCTACCTCGTCCAACTCCCCGACAACGCCTGGTTGTTGCCCGGCAGCCAGGGGCAGATCGGCGCGATGCTGGACACCAGGGCGTACGAGAAGGTCATGGTCTCCCTGCGTCGCTACTTCGGCGTCACCGTCGTGGACTGCGAGACCCTGCCCGCCGAGGTCGCACGCGTCGCGCTGTCCGCCTCCCAGGCCCGCGTGCTGACGGCGCCCGCCACCCTGGAGGGCATCGCCAGCACGTACGCCGTGCTGGAGTGGATGCGAGGGCTGCCCCGACAGGTCATCGAGGGGACCGTCGTCGCGCTGACCGAGATGGTCCCGCACACCGGACTCGACGCCGACAAGGCCGCCGAGACGCTGAAGGCGACCGGTGCCCGGGTCCACGTACTGCCCTACGACCGGCACCTGGCGGCCGGCGGCACGATCCGCACCGAACTCCTCGCGCACGCCACCCGGCAGGCCGCCACGCGCCTGGCCGCGGAGGTCTTCCAGCTCTCCCAGAAGCGCCGCTGAAGCCGGGGGAGGAACACGGCACATGAGTACCCGACTGATCCACCGCCCGGCCCGTACCACCCGGCCCCCGGCGGCCCCCGAACCACGCACCATCGAGGCGCCGCCCAACCTGCCCGAGGGCAAGGCCGGTTCGATCGCGACCTCACTGCTGCCCGTGGCCGGCGTGATGTCGTCCGTCGTGATGATGACCGTCGTGCGCAACAGCCAGTTCGCGGGCCTCGGCGCGATCATCCTGGTGGTCACCATCGTCGGTTCCATGGCGCTGGTCTTCTCCCAGCGCGGCAAGGCCCAGCGGACTCGCCGGACCCAACGTGAGGCGTATCTCTCGTACTTGGAGGACCTGCGCGAGGAGCTGTCCAAGGAGGAGCGGAAGCGGCGCGAGACCGCGCAGGTGCTGAATCCGCCGCCGGACGCGCTGTACGACATAGTCCGCGATCCCGCCCGGCTGTGGGAGCGGCGCCGGATGGACGGTGACTTCCTGAGGGTGCGCGTCGGCACCGGTGAGATGCCCGTCCGGGATCTGAAGGTGGGCCAGCAGAGCTCCTCCGTGCTCACCCCACCCGACCAGTTCATGCTGAACGAGGCCTCCGCGCTGACGGCCCGCTTCGGCACCGGCACCGAACTCCCGCTCACCGTCCCGCTGGACCGGGTCGGCAACATCAGCGTCATCGGCCCCCGCGAGGACACCCTGCGGGTGGCCCGCGCCCTGATGGTCCAGGCCGCCGCCACGCACGCCCCCGACGACGTCGCCATGGCGCTCGCCGTGCCCGGCGACCGGCTGACGGAGTGGGAGTGGGCCAAGTGGCTGCCACACCTCCTCGACAGCGAGCAGTTCGACGGCCCGGTCGCCGCCCGCCGCATCGCCCCCTCGCTGCCCCAGCTGGCCCGCCGGATCGGCCCCGAGCTGCGCCGCCGCGCCTCCTTCGCGGCCGAGGTGCGCCGCGGCCTGTCCGGCAAGGACGCCCTCGCCATGACCTCCCGGCTGCTCGTCGTCACCGACGGGCACGGCGAGGACGCCGTCGAGCTGCCGCGCCCCGACGACGCGGTCGGCCTGCGCGACATGGGAGTCACCGTGCTGCACCTGCTCGACCAGCGGATCCAGGAGCCCGGCCAGGTCGGGGTCCGGATCACGGTGGACGGCGCCCGGATCCTCATCGAGGACCTGCGCGAGGCCGAGCCGATCAGCGCGCACGGCACGGTCGACGAGGTCGGCATCCCGTTCGCCGAGGGCCTGGCCCGGATGCTCGCCCCGCTGCGGCTGTCCGCCGAGTCGATGGTCGACGCGCCGCTCACCGGCCCCGTCGACTTCGCCGAGCTGCTCGGCATCGACGACGTGGCCCACCTGGACCTGGACCGGCTGTGGGCGCCGCGCGGCGAGCGCGCCTTCCTGCGCGTCCCGATCGGCGTCAGCGACAGCCGCGAGCCGGTGCTGCTCGACCTGAAGGAGTCCTCCGAGCTGGGCATGGGCCCGCACGGCCTGTGCGTCGGCGCCACCGGTTCCGGTAAGTCCGAGCTGCTGCGCACCCTCGTGCTCGCCCTGGTCGCCACGCACCCACCGGAGGACCTGGCCCTGGTCCTCGTCGACTACAAGGGCGGCGCCACCTTCGCTCCCTTCGCGGACCTCCCGCACGTCGCCGGCGTGATCACCAACCTGGAGAACCAGGCGGGCCTGGTCGAACGCGTTCACGCGTCGCTGGCCGGCGAGGTCAAGCGCCGCCAGCAGGTCCTCAAGGACGCTGGCAACGTCGCCGACATCGGCCACTACGCCGCCCTGCGCGCCGAGAAGCGGCCCGACCTGGAGCCGCTGCCGCACCTGTTCGTCGTGATCGACGAGTTCGGCGAACTTCTCACCGCCAAGCCGGACTTCATCGACCTGTTCCTCTCCATCGGACGCATCGGCCGCTCCATCGGCGTCCACCTGCTGCTGTCCAGCCAACGCATCGAGGGCGGCAAGCTCAAGGGCCTGGACACCTACCTGTCCTACCGGCTCGGCCTGCGCACCTTCTCCGCCGACGAGTCCCGTACGGTGCTGGACACCACGGACGCCTTCCACCTCCCGCCACTGCCCGGTTTCGGCTACCTGAAGGTTGACACCAGCTACTACGAGCGCTTCAAGGCGAGCTACGTCTCCGGCGCCTACCGCGGTCCCGTCCAGCGCGAGGAGGAGGACACCGGGCCGCTCGCGCTGGAGTACGAGGCGTACAACACCCTGGGCCAGGAGGAGAATTCGGGTCTGGAGGAACCGAAGGTGCGGCGCCGGGAGACCGGCCCGACCGAGATGGGTGTCCTGGTCCAGCAGATCGAGAAGGCCGAGACCAGACCCGTACGCCAGATCTGGCTGCCCCCGCTGCCCGACGCCATCGCCCTCGACAAGGTCGCCGGGCCCGTGGAGGTCGGCGCACGCGGCATGCAGCTCGCCGAGCGGCGAGGGCCGCTCCAGGTGCCGATGGGCGTTCTCGACGACCCGACGAAGCAGTGGCAGGGCCGGTGGTACCTGGACCTGACGGTCGCGGGCGGCCATGCGGCGGTCATCGGCGGTCCGCAGTCCGGCAAGACGACGCTCATGCGCACCCTCGCCCTTTCCCTGGCGCTGACCCACACCCCGCAGGAAGTGGGCATCTACGGCCTCGACCTGGTCGGCGGCGGCCTGCAGGCACTCGCCGGGCTCCCGCACGTGGGCGGGGTCGCGGGCCGCGCCGACCGCGAGCGCGCCGCACGCACGATCGACTCCGTGCGCGGCATGCTCGACCAGCGCGAGGAGCTGTTCCGCGTCCACAACATCGACTCGCTGGAGCAACTGCGCGACCTGCGCGCGGCGGGCCGCCTGCCGGAGCTGGCCTCCACCGAGATCGTGCTGCTCATCGACGGCTTCGGCGCCCTGCGGGACGACTTCGAGGAACTCGACGACGCGGTCGTCGACATCCTCAAGCGCGGCGGCGGCTACGGCATCCACGTCGTCGCGGGCATGCTGCGCTGGAACGACGTACGCATCGCCACCCAGTCGCAGTTCGGCACCCGGGTCGAGCTGCGCCTGAACGACGCCAGCGAGTCCAGCGTCGACCGCAAGCTCGCCGAGACCCTCGCACCGGAGGAGAAGGGCCGCGTCCTCACCGACGGCAAGCTCTTCGCGCAGGTCGCACTGCCACGCACGGACAGCCTCGCCGACACCGCGGACCTCGGCGCGGTCCTGGAGCGCACGGCCCGTACGATCCGCGCCACCTGGACGGGCGAGGTCGCCCAGCCCGTTCGTGTACTGCCGCATCTTCTGGAGCCCCAGCTGCTCCCGGGCCCGGTGGCCGAACCGCGTCGGGTGCCGATCGGCCTCGACCAGACACGGCTGGCGCCCGTCATGCTCGACCTGTTCGAACACGACCAGCACCTGCTGATCATGGGTGACAGCGAGTGCGGCAAGACCAACCTGCTGAAGGTCATCGCGAACGGCCTCATCGAGCGGTACGGCGACAACGAGCTGGTCTTCGGCATCATGGACCCGCGGCGCGGCCTGCGCGGGGCGATCCCGGAGGAGTACCGCGGCGGCTACGCCTACAACTCCAAGCTGGCCGGGGCCCTTTCGGCGGGCATCGCCTCCGAGCTGGAGAAGCGGCTGCCCGACGAGAGTGCGGACAGCGAGGACCTGGAGCCGGGCAGCTGGGGCTCGGGCCCGCGGATCGTGATCCTCGTCGACGACTACGACGTCCTGACCACCGCCGGGCAGCAGCCGCTCGCCCCCTTCCTCCCCTACATCCCCTCGGCGGTCGACATCGGCCTCCACTTCGTCCTCACCCGCCGTGTCGCGGGCGCCTCCCGGGGCCTGTACGAGCCGCTGCTGCAGGGACTGCGTGAGTCCGGCGCCTCGGCGCTGGTGATGGCGGGCGACCGCAGCGAGGGCCAGCTCTTCCCCGGCGTGTACGCCACCCAGCAGCCGTCGGGACGCGGGGTGCTGGTGCGCCGGGGCGAGCCGAACCGGCTGATCCAGACCGTGTACGCGGGGGACCGGTGAACCGGACGGTCCCCGCAGGGCGTCCAGGGGACCAGAGCCGCACGACATCCGAATCGACCACCATGAAGGACGTGCCGACCTCATGACCAAGGACGTCATCGCCCTCACCCAGAAGATGCCCGACCCGCTCAGCGTGATCGCGGGTCTGCTCTCCGGCGGACCGGACACCCTGGTGGGCACGGAGGGTGACGGCGCGGTCGTGCAGCTGTGCGACGAACAGGGGCGCCCGCTGGTCTCGGTCGAGGCGCCGCTCCTTGTCCAGGTCAGGGGCGAGGCCGAGCGGCTGCTCGGCGCGCGTGAGCCCGAGGTGCCGTACTGGTGGACCGAGGCCCGCGCCACGACCGGAGTGAAGGAGGCCGAGCAGCTCGCCGGCACTTTCGCGGCCCGGCTGGCCACGCTGGTCGGCGGCACCGCCTGGCCGCCGCAGGCAGCGACCTCCCTGGCCGTGGTGAAGACCGACGGGGTGAGCGCGGCGCCGACGCCCGCGGCCGCGCAGCCCGCCGTGGACGTCCTCACCGACAAGGTCGCCGTCATCATCCAGGACCGCCCGGTCGTCGCGATGACGGCGTGGCTCTCGGACGCCCTGCGCGCGGCAGCGAACGCCGAACTGGGCCTGCAGATCGTGACCCCCGCGGGCACCCGCCTGTCTCCCGCCGTCCGCAACAGCCTCCCCGGCTGGCCCTCCCGCTGGGTCGTGCAGGACGAGAAGGACGGCTACTACGACGGACTGTCCGGGGCCGTACTGGAGTGGAACAACGGCCTGTTCGTGACGGTCGAGTCCCCGGATGCGACCCCGCAGGACCCGCGTACGCCGATGGCCGACTCCTTCAAGAAGGACATCGCAGAGAACGCGGCCAAGGGCGAGCGCCAGCTCGCGATCTCCTTCAGGGCGATCCACGCGGCCGACGACCGCCTCGTGCTCGGCGGCGCGCTGGAGTCCGTGTGGCGTGAGATCACCGGCGAGCCGCCGGCCGGCTGGGGCACCGAGGAGCCCGCCAACCTCCCCTGGTCGCTGCGGCAGTTGACGGACGTGGCGTACGAGCGTTCGCCGGCGCCGACCTGGCTGGTCGTGGTCGGCACCCCGGAGCGCCCGGGACTTGCCACGGTCCGTATCAGCCGGACGAAGGCCGGGGTCGAAGAGGACGTCACTCTGGCGTTCGGCTACGGGCCCGGGGAGGAGGTGCCGACGGACGCGGTGCGCACCGCAGCCGAGGTGCTCGCCACCCGGCACGACCTCCAGTCGATGCTCGTCCAGATCCGCAAGGCCCGCCGCGACCTGTCCGTGCCGCCGCACTTCGAGGGCCCGGGCGTCCCGTTCGCCTTCGTCCTGGGCGCGGAGGAGGTCCGGGCGATGCCCGGCGACCGGGCCCGTCGCACGCCCCTCGCCGAGTCCCCGATCCCTCTGGGACCGAGGACCCGGCCGGCGCTCTACTACCCGTTGCCGGGGGATCCGGGGGATCTGTCGGGGTGGCAGGACTTCGAGCGGTTGATGCGCCACCTCAAGGGCGCCTCGTAGACGGCGGGCGAGGGGCCTACGCGGTTCTCCCCGCGGAGCGTTCGCGCGCGAGCTGCGCCGCATCCCCCTTGAAGGCCCACTTCATCTCCGGCTCCATCACGCACCGGAAGACGCGCCGCACCGGCGCCGTGCACAGCGCCGTCACCACCGCACCCGCGAGCAAGGTCACGAACACCTCGCCGAGCGGCCCGTGTATCCACCCCGCGTCGTACCAGCCCTGGTAGTTCGCGGTCTTCACGAACAGCCCGTGCAGCAGATAGCCGTACAGCGTGCCCGCACCCAGGGCGGTGAACCACATGGTCCGGCGCGGCACCCAGGAGAAGAAGCAGGCCGTGAGCAGCAGTGAGCAGCCCAGCAGGGCGAGGAGCATCACCGGCCCGCACCACCACGGCGCCCCCAACTCCTGTGCGCTGTCGCGGTGGTAGAACCAGACCGGGTTCATCCGCGGCACGGCCCACCACGCCACGGCGAGCGCGCCGGCGAACACCGGCACCGACAGGATGCGCACCGAGCGGCGCCGCACCAGCCGGAAGTGCTCCGGCTTCATCGACAGGCCGATGACGAAGCACGGCAGGAACTGCAGCACCCGCTGAAAGTCCAGGTCGTCACCGATCTCGGGCGACACCGACGCCAGCATGGCGATCAGGATCGCCAGCGGGACGGGCCAGCGCACCAGTTTCCAGATCGGGGTCGTCAGCCGCCAGACGAACAGCGCGGTCAGGAACCACGTCATGTACCAGGGGTCGAGCAGACTGATCGGCATGTTCGGGTCGCCGCCGATCGTGCGCCTGAGGAGGACGTACGCCGTCTCGAACACGACGTACGGCACCACCACACCCGTCAGCAGCCGCTTCAGCCGGTCGGGACGCATGTCGAAATTACGCGAGAAGTAGCCGGAGATGAGGATGAACGCCGGCATGTGAAAGGCGTAGACGAACATGTACGCCGCCCGCAGGGTACGGCTGTCGCCCGCAAGCGGATCCCAGGAGTGGCCCATGGCCACCAGCACGATCGCAAGGTACTTGGCGTTGTCGAAGAAGGCGTCCCGCTGCTTGGCGGGTGGCTCGGCGGCCTGCGGGCCGCGTGGGCTCGGTACGCCGTCCGCCGACGACCGCGCCTGGGGGAGTGGCGCACGTGACGGTTGTGCCGGGGACGGGCCTGTTGCTCTTGCGGAGGACGAGGCGGCGTTGAACATCTGAGGCACCCTAGCGTCGTCTGTGGGATTTCGTAAAACCCTTGCTGTGAATCCTGCTTTCGCCTGCGGCTACCCCCGATTCACGAAAGTCGGCCTTGGTCGGGCGTGTTCTTGCGCACATCGACGAACGTGCCGATTTACTTACCACGTAAGGGCGTTGTGTCCAGATTCATCCCGACTAAAGAGGGCATAACGCTCGCGGGCGACTCTGGCGGAATGTCCGGCTCAATGGGGCCGTCGAGGATATTCGAATTACCTGCGAACGTGATGTGTGGACATGGAAACGATCAATGTCGAATTGCTGTCGGGCGCCGCTGAAATGTCTTGCGGGAGCGCCGTGTTCGCCGTCGCCGTCCGTGCGGTCCGCGCGGCCGAGGTGGCCGACGATGCCTCACCGGCCGCATACGGTGGGCCTGTTGGTGGCACGATGGTTCCAGCGGGGGTGCGCAGGAGATGGCGCGCCACCGGGCCGGGAGAGCGGACCGACCGAGGGTGTGATCAGTTGTGGCCATTTCGCTGTCAGTGGTGCTGCTGTTGGCGATCATCCTGGTGGTGTTGATCCGAGGAGGTTCGATCAAGGCCGGCCCGGCGATCGTCGCGATCCTCTTCGGCTTCTTCCTCGCCTCGACCGGTATGGCTCCGTCCATCAACCGGTTCCTCAACTCGATAGCGGACACCATCAACTCGATCAGCTTCTGACCGGGATCGGCCGCGACCTGATCGAGTTCCCGGGGTCTGCGCGGTCGGCCTCCGGCCGCCGTCCGGGCGGTCAAAGTCGTCCACGGCCAGTACGTCCACGGCCAGTACATCGACGACGAGTGCCGCATGCGCTTGTGCCGCGAGGTGGCCGCGGCCCGCCGCGTCGGCGTGGGCGCCGATGTGTCGCGCCTTTGGGCGGCCACGCTTTGCATGCCGGACGAAACCCTCGGTACACAGCAGTACTCGGTCCGGCTCGCTGCTCGTGACCGCGGGCCCGCAAGATCATGAGCCCCCGTTGCCGGCCGCGACGACGGCGATGTCCCAATGATCGTCCAGAGGAACCTGGAGCTTCGGAAGCTCCTTCTCTGACCTGTACATGGCCTTCGGCCAGCGCTCTTCTGTGGGATCACGTGACCGACAGTCGCAGGTGGGCAGCCTCTTCGGTCGCCGAGTTGTTCAACGACCGGCGCGAGATCAAGGGGCCGGAGGGTGGGGGGCAAGCGCACCGTAACCATCCCGGCGGCGATCATCTCCGACATCCGCGATCATCTGGCGCGGTACGCCGAGAGCGGACCCGATGGACGGGTCTTCGTCGGCGTCAAGGGAGCGATCCCGCGCCGGAACCACTTCAACCGGCTGTGGCGCAAGGCGTGCGCGGACACCGGAATCAAGGGCCTGCACTTTCATGATCTTCGGCACACCGTCCGCGTCGCGCTGGTCTGTCGGCAGGCGAGTGCCGAGCGTGATCGGCTGATCGCCGGCGCCGTGAGCGCCCTTGTCGACAAGGGTCGGAAGAGGGCGCAGAAGGCCAAGAAGAGACAAGGTCGAAAGTCGAACGGGCACGCAGGGGGCACGGCGGACTGTTCGCACCCCAGGAAATACTCAGGGCCAAGCGGAGGAATGATCCTCCGCTTGGCCCTGAGCCGTACAGAGCGGGCGACGGGAATCGAACCCGCGTAGCTAGTTTGGAAGACTAGGGCTCTACCATTGAGCTACGCCCGCACGGATGCGCCGCAGGTCAGTGACCGCGGCACAGAAGGCATCGTAGCGGGTCGCGCGCCTCGTAGGCCAACGCGTTCCTCCATGCGCACGCCCATGAACAAAGCGGCCGACGCAGCAGGCGCGGGCATGTACCCTACGTGTCGCACCAGCACGGGGTGTGGCGCAGCTTGGTAGCGCGTCCGCTTTGGGAGCGGAAGGCCGTGGGTTCAAATCCCGCCACCCCGACCATCAGCCGGCACCGTTCGGCTCCGACTCGCGTGATCGCCTTTTGGGGCGCCGAGTGCCTGCGGTTACTATGCAAGCTGCGCGCCCGTGTGTCTGCACTGCCACGTCTCTCAGGCAGGGGCCCGCGAATCCGCCGAAGGCCGCCCCACCCGGGCGGAGCAGCTCGGCAGAACCCCAAGAAGTCAGCCACAAGGAGACCGAACCGTGAAGAGCGCCGTGGAGACCCTGAACCCGACCCGGGTTCGGCTCACTGTTGAGGTGCCCTTCGAGGAGCTCAAGGACAGCCTCGACGCGGCGTACAAGAAGATCAACCAGCAGGTCACGGTGAAGGGCTTCCGCAAGGGCAAGATCCCGGCCCGTGTCATCGACCAGCGGTTCGGCCGTGGCGCCGTGCTCGAGGAGGCCGTCAACGACGCGCTTCCGAAGTTCTACACCGAGGCGGTCAACGAGGCCGAGCTGAACCCGCTGGGCCAGCCGGAGGTCGACATCAAGGAGCTGAAGGACAACGAGGTGCTGTCCTTCACCGCCGAGGTCGACGTCCGCCCCGCCATCGAGATCCCGGACTACTCCGGCATCGAGGTCGAGGTCGACGCCGTCGAGGTGACGGACGAGGACATCGAGAAGTCGGTCGAGCAGCTGCGTGACCGTTTCGCGTCGACGACCCCGGTCGAGCGCGCCGCCGAGGACGGTGACGTCGTCACGATCGACCTCGAGGCCAAGGTCGAGGGCGAGGTCCTCGAGGACGGCGTCGCCCAGGGCGTCTCCTACACCATCGGCTCCGGCGAGCTGCTCGACGGCATCGACGACGCCGTGAAGGGCCTGTCGGCCGACGAGGAGGCCACGTTCACCTCCGAGCTCAAGGGCGGCTCCGCTGCGGGCAAGGAGGCCGAGGTGACGGTCAAGGTCACCCAGGTCGCCTCCCGTGAACTGCCCGAGCTGGACGACGAGTTCGCTCAGCTCGCCTCCGAGTTCGACACGCTGGAGGAGCTCAAGGCGGACAGCCGCAAGCGCCTCGAGAACATGAAGCAGTACGACCAGGCCACGCAGGCCCAGGAGCGCGTCCTGGACAAACTGCTCGAGCTGGTCGAGGTCCCGGTCCCCGAGAAGCTGCTCGAGGACGAGATCAACACCCGTAAGCACAACCTCGAGCACCACCAGCTCGCCCAGATGGGTCTGACCCTCGACAAGTACCTGGAGATCCAGGACAAGACCGCCGAGGAGTTCGAGACCGAGACGCGCGAGGCCGCGATCAAGGGCATCAAGACGCAGTTCGTCCTCGACGAGCTCGTCAACAAGGAGAAGCTGAACGTCAACCAGGAGGAGCTCACCGAGCACCTCATGCGGCGTGCGGCCTCCTCCGGCATGTCCCCCGACCAGTTCGCCCAGGCGGTCGTCGAGGGCGGCCAGGTCCCGATGCTGGTCGGCGAGGTCGCCCGCGGCAAGGCCCTGGCGGTGGTGGTCGAGGCCGCCACGGTCAAGGACACCAATGGCGAGGTCGTCGACCTGGACGACGAGGACGAGTCGGAGGCCGCGGAGGGCTCCGCCGAGGCCGCCGCGGAGGAGAAGCCGGAGGCGTAACCTCCCCAGCGGAACGTCGACGATGCGACGGGCTCCGAGGCGCGCGTGCCGCGTGCCGGAGCCCGTCGCCGTGTGTGGGCGTCGGGTGACGCTCGGCACCGCCGTGAGCAGTGGAGCCGGAAGGTGCCCTCCCGGCCGGAGGCGCGTCCGTAGGGGGCGCGAATGGCCGACTGGTGCGCGCCCGTCAAGGGGCGCCGGGAACGGCCCGACCGGCCCCGGACGACCGGAGGCGACCGGCGGCCGTCGGAGCTACGGTGATCTCACCCGGGTCCGGCGGAGCCTCGTGAGGGCGCCCCGGCCCGGGAACCTGAACACCGTTGGGCCACCTGCGCTCACAGCGAACACCCGCGGAAGCGGGATGGCACCCGCCTGCCTGCGCGTTAGGGTCCATGAATACGAGGGCAGGGGAGTCCCCGAAGCCGCCCCGGCAGGGGGCGCACGAGGTCCCACGCCCCAGCAGAACACGTGAGACGGCCCCGCGCCGTCGTAAGACGAGCAGGTGGATACGTGACGAATCTGATGCCCTCCGCCGCCGGCGAGCCTTCCATCGGTGGCGGCCTCGGTGACCAGGTCTACAGCCGGCTGCTCAACGAGCGGATCATCTTCCTCGGCCAGCCGGTCGACGACGACATCGCCAACCGGATCACCGCGCAGCTGCTGCTCCTTGCCGCCGACCCGGACAAGGACATTTACCTGTACATCAACAGCCCCGGCGGCTCGATCACGGCCGGCATGGCGATCTACGACACCATGCAGTACATCAAGAACGACGTGGTGACCATCGCCATGGGCATGGCGGCCTCCATGGGGCAGTTCCTGCTCAGCGCGGGCACCCCGGGCAAGCGCTTCGCCCTGCCCAACGCGGAGATCCTGATCCACCAGCCCTCGGCCGGCCTCGCCGGCTCGGCGTCGGACATCAAGATCCACGCCGAGCGGCTGCTGCACACCAAGAAGCGCATGGCCGAGCTCACTTCCTTCCACACCGGCCAGTCGGTCGAGCAGATCACCCGTGACTCGGACCGCGACCGCTGGTTCGACGCCCAGGAGGCGAAGGAGTACGGCCTGATCGACGACATCATGCCCACCGCTGCCGGCATGCCGGGCGGCGGAGGCACCGGGGCGGGCTCGTAAGGGCTCACCGGGCCCCGTACGGCAGGTAGACCCCCAGGGGCTCCCACCGGGCTCGTACGCCCGGTCTGGCCGTATGGGCTTCCACCGGGCCCGCCAAAGGGCCCCCAGCGCCCCTCCAGCCCCCAAGCCACCGCCTCAGCCCCTTTCAGGAGACACCGTGAACGACTTCCCCGGCAGCGGCCTCTACGACCGTGTGCGTGCCGAGTACACCGCCCCTGTTGCCGAGTCCCGCTATGTCATCCCGCGCTTCGTGGAGCGCACCTCGCAGGGCATCCGCGAGTACGACCCGTACGCGAAGCTCTTCGAGGAGCGCGTGATCTTCCTCGGCGTCCAGATCGACGACGCCTCCGCCAACGACGTCATGGCGCAGCTGCTGTGCCTGGAGTCGATGGACCCCGACCGCGACATCTCGGTCTACATCAACAGCCCCGGCGGCTCCTTCACGGCGCTCACGGCCATCTACGACACGATGCAGTTCGTGAAGCCGGACATCCAGACCGTCTGCATGGGTCAGGCCGCCTCCGCCGCCGCGGTCCTGCTGGCCGCGGGCACCCCGGGCAAGCGCATGGCGCTCCCGAACGCCCGTGTGCTGATCCACCAGCCGTACAGCGAGACGGGCCGCGGTCAGGTCTCCGACCTGGAGATCGCCGCCAACGAGATCCTCCGGATGCGTTCGCAGCTGGAGGAGATGCTGGCCAAGCACTCGAACACGCCGATCGAGAAGATCCGCGAGGACATCGAGCGCGACAAGATCCTCACGGCCGAGGACGCGCTGGCGTACGGCCTGATCGACCAGATCATCTCGACCCGGAAGATGAACAACGCAGAAGTCCGCTGACGCGAATCCACTCGATTCGGCATCGGATCTGTATCGTCTGCCGCTCCTTGGCACGGTTTGACACGATGCACGTCAAAGCGAACCGTGCCAAGGGGGGCCCGAACGGGGGGCCCGGCAAGGTACCGTCGGACATAAGGCAGCACCAGGAGCCGCTGGACGTAAGGCGTCTCCCAGGCGAAGGGGAAGCACACCGTGGCACGCATCGGTGACGGCGGCGATCTGCTCAAGTGCTCGTTCTGCGGCAAGAGCCAGAAGCAGGTCAAGAAGCTCATCGCAGGCCCCGGTGTGTACATCTGCGACGAGTGCATCGATCTCTGCAACGAGATCATCGAGGAGGAGCTCGCGGAGACGAGCGAGGTGCGGTGGGAGGAACTCCCCAAGCCCCGCGAGATCTACGAGTTCCTCGAGGGCTACGTGGTCGGCCAGGAGGCGGCCAAGAAGGCCCTGTCCGTCGCGGTGTACAACCACTACAAGCGGGTGCAGGCCGGTGAGAACGGCGGCGCCCAAGGCCGCGACGACGCCATCGAGTTGGCGAAGTCGAACATCCTGCTGCTGGGCCCGACGGGCTCCGGCAAGACGCTCCTCGCCCAGACCCTGGCCCGCATGCTGAACGTCCCCTTCGCCATCGCCGACGCGACGGCGCTGACGGAGGCGGGTTACGTCGGCGAGGACGTCGAGAACATCCTCCTGAAGCTCATCCAGGCGGCCGACTACGACGTCAAGAAGGCCGAGACGGGCATCATCTACATCGACGAGATCGACAAGGTGGCCCGAAAGAGCGAAAACCCTTCGATCACCCGGGACGTCTCGGGCGAGGGTGTGCAGCAGGCGCTGCTGAAGATCCTGGAGGGCACAACGGCCTCCGTGCCTCCTCAGGGCGGCCGCAAGCACCCCCACCAGGAGTTCATCCAGATCGACACGACGAACGTGCTGTTCATCGTGGGCGGCGCGTTCGCCGGCCTGGAGAAGATCATTGAAGCCCGCGCAGGGGCGAAGGGCATCGGCTTCGGTGCGACGATCCGTTCCAAGCGCGAGCTGGAGTCGAAGGACCAGTTCGAGGACGTGATGCCCGAGGACCTGGTGAAGTTCGGCATGATCCCGGAGTTCATCGGCCGCCTCCCGGTCATCACCTCGGTCCACAACCTCGACCGCAAGGCCCTGCTGCAGATCCTCGTCGAACCGCGCAACGCGCTGGTGAAGCAGTACCAGCGCCTCTTCGAACTCGACGGGGTGGAACTCGACTTCGAACGCGAGGCCCTCGAGGCCATCGCGGACCAGGCGATCCTCCGCCAGACGGGCGCGCGCGGTCTGCGCGCCATCATGGAGGAGGTCCTCCAGGCGGTGATGTACGAGGTCCCGTCCCGCAAGGACGTCGCCCGCGTCGTCATCACGGCGGACGTGGTCCTGTCGAACGTGAACCCGACGCTGATTCCGCGGGACGCCCGCGGCCGCGGGCCCGAGGAGCAGAAGACGGCGTAGTCACCGCCCCGCAGATGTGGAAGGGGCCCCGGTCAACCGACCGGGGCCCCTTCGCCCTCGGCGCGTGCAGCGTCACGCCGTGACGCGCACGTCCTTGCGGAGCTTGGCGGCGAGGTCGGCCGCGTCCTCCATGGAGCTGCTCTTGCCCGCGGCCAGACCGGCCACGTCGTACGCGAAGACGTAGGCGACGGTGCTGTGGTCACCCCAGACGCAGAACGGCATCCGGACCGTCTTGCCGCTGGTGGTGTCCTTGGTCTCGGTCTCCTGGCACTTCATGACGCCGTTCTCGAAGCCGTCGGGCGTGAACGCCTGCGGGCTGCCGACGAGCTTGCCCTCGGAGGAGTCCTTCTCGGCGCTCTGCTTCGACTTGGCGAGCATCGAGTCGACGACCTTCTCCGGGTCGTCGATGGTGCCGTACAGGCCGCTGAACGTCACGGTCTTGGCGGTGGCGCCGCTGCCTGAGGCGTAGACCGCACTGACGTCCTTGGGGTTCTTGATGCCCCACGACTCCGCGTCCTTGATGTCGGAGTCGGTCATCTTGCCGGTCTGGGAGTTGCCGGACTTCTTGTACTGGCCGCCGATGACGGCGTCCGGCGCCGTCAGCTTGTGCGGGCCGTCGTCCGCGACCGAGCCGCCGCCTCCGCCCCCGCCGATGACGAAGTACGCGCCCACCGCGATCGCCGCCACGACCGCCACGGCGCCGATGATCAGCCCCGTCCTCTTCTTGCCGCCGCCGGGAGCGGGCGGCTGCGGGACGCCGTAGGGCTGCTGGCCGTAGGGGGGCCGGCCGTACGGCGGAGCGGGCTGCTGCCCGTACGGGTTGTGCTGGGGCGGGACGCCCTGGGGAGCCTGCTGCGGATAGCCGTAGCCGGGAGCCGACGGAGCCTGCTGGGGGTATCCGTAACCGGGCTGGGGTGCCTGCGGCGGCTGGCCGTAGGGGCCCGGCTGACCGTACGGTCCGGGCTGCTGGGGCTGCCCGCCGTACGGGCCCGGCTCGTTGTAGCTCATGTTCTGGGTTCCCCTCCAGAGACTCTTGTGCGTTTCCGACATCCTGGCGCAAGCGGGGGGACACCGGGGCGGCGTGGCGCTCACCGTTACCAAAGAATCGTGTTTCGGGACGGGCCGGTGACACCCCTAAACTGACTCCGTGACCGAGAACGCTCAGCAGCAGCCATCAGCGCCCTACACCGAACTGCCGACCCAGTACGCGCCGGCCGACGTAGAGGGGCCGCTGTACGAGCGCTGGGTAGAGCGGGGTTACTTCGAGGCCGACGAGAAGAGCGACAAGCCGCCGTACACCATCGTCATCCCGCCGCCGAACGTCACCGGCAGCCTGCACCTCGGGCATGCCTTCGAGCACACGATCATCGACGCCCTCACCCGCCGCAAGCGCATGCAGGGCTACGAGACGCTGTGGCAGCCCGGCATGGACCACGCGGGCATCGCGACCCAGAACGTCGTCGAGCGGGAGCTCGGCAAGGAGGGCAAATCCCGCCACGACCTCGGCCGTGAGGCCTTCGTCGAGCGCGTCTGGCAGTGGAAGGCCGAGTCCGGCGGGCAGATCTCCGGGCAGATGCGACGGCTGGGTGACGGTGTCGCCTGGTCGCGCGAGCGGTTCACGATGGACGAGGGCCTGTCCCAGGCCGTCCAGACCATCTTCAAGCGGCTCTACGACGACGAGCTCATCTACCGCGCCGAGCGCATCATCAACTGGTGTCCGCGCTGTCTCACCGCGATCTCCGACATCGAGGTCGAGTACCAGGACGACGACGGCGAGCTCGTCTCCATGAAATACGGCGAGGGGGACGACACCATCGTCGTCGCCACGACCCGTGCGGAGACCATGCTCGGCGACACCGCCGTCGCCGTTCACCCCGACGACGAGCGCTACAAGCACCTGGTCGGCAAGCTCATCAAGCTTCCGCTCACCGACCGGTCCATCCCGGTCGTCGCGGACGAGCACGTCGACCCCGAGTTCGGCACCGGTGCCGTCAAGGTGACGCCGGCCCACGACCCGAACGACTTCGAGATCGGCCAGCGCCACGACCTGCCGGCCATCACCGTGATGGACGAGCACGCCGTCATCACCGTGCACGGCCCCTTCCAGGGCCTGGACCGCTTCGAGGCCCGCTCCGCCATCGTCGCCGCGCTGCGCGCCGAGGGCCGGATCGTCGCCGAGAAGCGCCCGTACATGCACTCGGTCGGCCACTGCTCGCGCTGCAAGACCACCGTCGAGCCCAGGCTCTCCATGCAGTGGTGGGTCAAGGTCGGCCCGCTCGCGCAGGCCGCCGGTGACGCGGTCCGCGAGGGCAAGGTCAAGATCCACCCGCAGGAGATGGAGAAGCGGTACTTCGACTGGGTCGACAACCTCCACGACTGGTGCATCTCCCGCCAGTTGTGGTGGGGCCACCGGATTCCCGTCTGGTACGGCCCGAACGGCGAGGTCGTCTGCGTCGGCCCGGACGAGGAGCCTCCGGGCGGCGAGGGCTGGCGTCAGGACACGGACGTCCTCGACACCTGGTTCTCCTCCGGCCTGTGGCCGTTCTCCACACTGGGCTGGCCCGAGCAGACCGAGAGCCTGGAGAAGTTCTACCCGAACTCCGTCCTGGTCACGGGCTACGACATCCTCTTCTTCTGGGTCGCCCGGATGATGATGTTCGGCCTGTACGCGATGGACGGCACCCCGCCGTTCCACACCATCGCCCTGCACGGCATGGTCCGCGACCAGTTCGGCAAGAAGATGTCGAAGTCCTTCGGCAACGCGGTCAACCCGCTGGACTGGATGGACAAGTACGGCTCGGACGCGCTCAGGTTCACTCTGGCCCGCGGCGCGAACCCGGGCGTCGACGTCCCGATCGGCGAGGACTGGGTCCAGGGCTCCCGCAACTTCGCGAACAAGATCTGGAACGCCACCCGCTTCGCGCTGATGAACGGCGCGACGGTCGAAGGCCCCTTGCCGGACGCCTCGAAGATGTCGGCGACGGACCGCTGGATCCTGTCCCGGCTGAACTCGGTCGTCGCCGAAGTCGACGCCCTGTACGAGGACTTCCAGTTCGCCAAGCTGTCCGACGCCCTCTTCCACTTCGCGTGGGACGAGGTCTTCGACTGGTACGTCGAGCTGTCCAAGACGACGTTCCAGGCAGGCGGCGAGGCGGCCGAGGTCAGCAAGCGCGTCCTGGGCGAGGTCCTGGACGTGACCCTGCGGATGCTCCACCCGATCGTCCCGTTCGTCACGGAGACGCTGTGGACCACCCTCACGGGCGGTGAGTCCGTCGTCGTCGCGGACTGGCCGCAGGACAGTGGCTTCCGGGACTCCGCCGCCGAGAAGGAGATCGAGACCCTCCAGTCGGTCATCACCGAGGTCCGGCGTTTCCGCGCCGACCAGGGCCTCCAGCCCGGTCAGCGCGTCCCGGCCCGGCTGACGCTGGACGGCACGGCTCTCGCCCCGCACGAGGCGGCCATCCGCCAGCTGCTGCGTCTGCAGCCGGAGGGCGAGGGCTTCACCGCCACGGCGACCCTGCCGGTCGCGGGCGCCACGGTCACGCTGGACCTGTCCGGCACCATCGACGTGGCGGCGGAGCGCAAGCGCCTCGCCAAGGACCTCGCCGCAGCCGAGAAGGAGAAGGCCCAGGCCACGGCGAAGCTCGGCAACGAGGCGTTCCTGGCAAAGGCTCCGGACCAGGTGGTGGAGAAGATCCGCACGCGGCTCGCCAAGGCGGACGAGGACATCGCGCGGATCCAGGCCCAGCTGGAGCGTCTGCCGCAGGCCTGAGGGTTCGTACGTCGGTGAAGGCCCCCGGAGCTGTTCCGGGGGCCTTCACCGACGCCTGTCACCTGCCCTCCGTAGACTGGCCTCGTGAGTGACCTGCCCCCGCGTGACCCCAATGAGAGCGATCCCTTCGAAGACATCGTCGCGGCCGAGACCGACCGCGACCCCGATCTCGTGGTGATCGAGGCCGGCAGCCGCACCCTGCGCACGCAGGGCGGCCCGCCGCAGGCAGACGTGCCCACGCGGCCCGCCGACCCCGAGGCCGAGAAGGCGCTGCGGGCGGTCGAGGCCGAGCTGGCCACCCGCTGGGGCGAGACCAAGCTGGAGCCGTCCGTCAGCCGCATCTCGGCGCTGATGGACGTGCTGGGAGAGCCGCAGCGGTCGTATCCGTCCATCCACATCACCGGGACCAACGGCAAGACCTCCACCGCCCGCATGATCGAGGCCCTGCTCGGTGCCTTCGAGCTCCGCACGGGCCGCTACACGAGCCCCCACGTCCAGTCGGTCACCGAGCGCATCAGCCTCGACGGAGCGCCCATCTCCGTCGAGCGGTTCATCGAGACGTACGACGACATCAAGCCGTACGTGGAGATGGTCGACGGGCAGCAGGAGTACCGGCTCTCCTTCTTCGAGGTGCTCACCGGTATGGCGTACGCGGCCTTCGCGGACGCGCCCGTCGACGTCGCGGTCGTCGAGGTCGGCATGGGCGGCAGCTGGGACGCCACGAACGTCATCGACGGGGACGTCGCGGTCGTGACCCCCATCGATCTGGACCACACCGACCGGCTCGGCGGGACGCCCGGCGAGATCGCCCAGGAGAAGGCCGGCATCATCAAGCAGGGCGCCACCGTCATCCTGGCCCAGCAGCCGGTCGACGCGGCCCAGGTGCTACTGAAGAAGGCCGTGGAGGTGGACGCGACCGTGGCCCGCGAGGGCCTGGAGTTCGGAGTGGTCTCCCGGCAGGTGGCGGTCGGCGGCCAGCTCGTCACCCTGCGCGGCCTCGGCGGCGAGTACGACGAGGTGTACCTGCCGCTGCACGGCGCCTACCAGGCGCACAACGCCGCCGTCGCGCTCGCCGCCGTCGAGGCGTTCTTCGGCGTGGGCTCCCAGCGGCCCGAGCCGCTGGACGTCGACACCGTCCGCAAGGCCTTCGCCTCGGTCTCCTCCCCGGGCCGTCTGGAGGTCGTACGGCGCTCCCCGACGGTCGTCCTGGACGCCGCCCACAACCCGGCGGGCGCCCGTGCCACCGCCGACGCCATGAGCGAGGCCTTCGACTTCAGCCGGCTGATCGGGGTCGTCGGAGCGAGCGGCGACAAGAACGTCCGGGGTCTCCTGGAGGCGTTCGAACCGGTCTTCGCCGAGGTCGTGATCACACAGAACTCCAGTCACCGCGCGATGGACGCCGACGAGCTGGCCGCGATCGCGGTCGAGGTCTTCGGCGAGGAGCGCGTCCAGGTCGAGCCGCGGCTGCCGGACGCCCTGGAGGCCGCGATCACACTTGCCGAGGAGGAGGGGGAGTACGCGGGTGCCGGCGTGCTCGTCACCGGTTCCGTCATCACCGTCGGCGAGGCCCGACTGCTCCTGGGGAAGGGCTGACTCTTTCGTGCGTACGCTCTGTGCTTCGACCCTGATCGGCGAGTTCTTCGTCATCGGCTTCGCCGGTCTCGTCGCGATGAAGGACCCGAGCCTGTCCACGGGCACGGTCTGGACGGTCAGCGGTATCGCCATGGCGCTCAGCATTCTGCTGTGCGGTCTGATCACCCGCCCCGGCGGCGTCCAGCTGGGCTGGGCGCTGCAGATCGCGCTGATCGCCGCCGGGTTCGTGGTCCCCACGATGTTCTTCCTCGGCGCGATCTTCGCGGCGCTGTGGTGGGCGTCGGTCCACTACGGAAGAAAGATCGACGAGGCGAAGGCGCGCTTCGCGGCGGCCGCGGGGAACGAGAACAACTCGGATACCGCTAGCCCGTCCGGCGTATGAGGACGAGGCCGTTCGGGTCAATCGGGGGCCGGGGTCGGAGCCCCCGGGAGCGGCCACCCGAGCGACCCCCGCAGCCTGACGCTGCGTAACAGACTCCCGGACCCGCCCTGTAGCCTCATCCTCCCGCACAACCGATTAAGGAGCCCTCTCGTGACCTCGCGCACCCTCGTCCTCCTCAAGCCCGACGCGGTCCGTCGCGGGTTGATCGGCGAGATCATCAGCCGTATCGAGCGCAAGGCCGGCTGGACCATCAGCGCGCTGGAGCTGCGCACCCTGGACCAGGACACGCTGGAACAGCACTACGGCGAGCACAAGGGCAAGCCCTTCTACGAGCCGCTGGTGGAGTTCATGGCGTCCGGCCCCGTCGTCGCGCTCGTCGTCGAGGGCGAGCGGGTCATCGAGGGCCTGCGCGCGCTCGCCGGCCCGACCGACCCGATCGCCGCCGCCCCGGGCTCCATCCGCGGCGACTACGGCGTCATCGTGCGCGAGAACCTGATCCACGCCTCGGACTCCGAGGAGTCGGCCGAGCGCGAACTGAAGATCTTCTTCCCCGGCCGCTTCTGAGCGTACGGGCGATGAACTTCTGAACGCGTCTTGTGAAGAATTCTGAGGGTTTGTCACGTCACCCGGATGCCTGAACGGGGGCGGCCGAAAAATCCGGCTGCGGAAACCCGGCCGCCCCATGGCATATGCGTGCCGTTCGGGGGAACGGCTACCCCCAAAAGCCCGTCTCCACAAGCGAGACGACGCGTCATCTGCTGACAATGGCGAAGACCCTCGCGCAGTGTTTCGTGCAGGCGAGACTACGATGTAAGCCTTCACGTCACAGCACCCACTTCGCCGCCCCAACGCAAGCCGTCACACGCTCACCTTGGGAAGGCCAGACAAATCCTGATGGGGAACTCAATGTCGTTCATCGGCCGTGACATGGCTGTCGACCTCGGGACCGCCAACACGCTGGTGTACGTCAGGGGTCGCGGAATCGTGCTCAACGAGCCGTCCGTCGTCGCGATCAACACCAACACCGGTGGCATCCTCGCGGTCGGCGCGGAAGCGAAGAAGATGATCGGCCGGACGCCGGGCAACATCGTCGCCGTGCGCCCCCTGAAGGACGGCGTGATCGCCGACTTCGAGATCACCGAGCGGATGCTCCGCTACTTCATCCTGAAGATCCACAAGCGGCGGTATCTGGCTCGTCCGCGGGTCGTCGTCTGTGTGCCGTCGGGCATCACAGGTGTCGAGCGCCGTGCCGTCATCGAGGCGTCCTCCCAGGCCGGCGCCCGCCAAGTGCACATCATCGAGGAGCCCATGGCCGCCGCCATCGGCTCCGGCCTGCCGGTCCACGAGGCCACGGGCAACATGGTGGTGGACATCGGCGGCGGCACCACGGAGGTCGCGGTCATCTCGCTCGGCGGTATCGTCACCGCCCAGTCCATCCGCGTCGCGGGTGACGAGTTGGACAACGCGATCATCCAGCACATCAAGAAGGAGTACTCGCTCCTCCTCGGTGAGCGGACGGCCGAGCAGATCAAGATCACGATCGGTTCCGCGTACGACCTCGACTCCGACGAGCACACCGAAATCCGGGGCCGGGACCTGGTCTCCGGGCTGCCCAAGACCGTGGTCATCTCGGCCGCCGAGGTCCGCAAGGCGATCGAGGAACCGGTCAACGCGATCGTGGACGCGGTCAAGACGACCCTCGACAAGTGCCCGCCGGAGCTGTCCGGTGACGTCATGGACCGGGGGATCGTCCTCACCGGCGGCGGGGCCCTGCTGCGCGGTCTCGACGAGCGACTGCGCCGGGAGACCGGCATGCCGATCCACATCGCCGAGGACCCGCTGGACAGCGTGGCGCTCGGCTCAGGAAAGTGCGTAGAGGAATTCGAGGCACTCCAGCAGGTGCTGGACGCCCAGCCCCGCAGATGACGCGACGCGTCGATTCCGCCGTACGAGACGATCTCCTCTCGTGCGGCGGATCCTTGATATAGAGGCATAAACTCCCCATACCACCCCCCGGGTTGCGCCCACCGGGTTGTGCCTGCCAGGTATTGCTCGTCGGGTTCGTGCCCACCGGGCACCGCGCACCCGGGGCGCCCGCCCCACACATTCCGACGAGGAAGGCACGGCCGCCGCACGTGAGGGACACACGAGAGAGCCGGCTGCTCCTGGTGCTGCTGATCGCCATCGCGTTCGCTCTGATCACGGTGGACATCCGCGGCGGCCAGGACTCACCGGTCGAAGGTGCCCGCCAGGCCGCCGCCACGGTCTTCGGCCCGATCGAGAACGGGGTGTCGTCCGCCGTCGACCCCGTCGGCAACGCGATCGCGGCCGTACGCGACTCCGGCAGCAGGCACGACCGCATCGCCCAACTGGAACACGACAACGCCGCGTTGAAGGCGAAGCTGGGCAGCGACGACCGCAAACGCAGTCGGCTCAAGCAGCTCGACAAGATGATCCGGGTGGCGGGCGAGGGACAGTACGGGATCAAGGGTGCCGAAGTCATCGCGATAGGAGCGGCCCAGGGTTTCTCCTGGACCGTCACCATCGACGTGGGCGCGAACGACGGCATCAAGCGCGACATGACCGTCCTCAACGGCGACGGGCTCGTCGGCCGCGTCACCACCGTCGGCCCCGACACCTCGACCGTGCTGCTGGCCAACGACCCGGACTTCACGGTCGGTACCCGCTTGGAGAACAGCGACGAACTCGGCTTCGCCTCGGGGCAGGGCGACCGTCCGCTGCGCGTCCAGCTCCTCAACGGCAAGGCCGACGTGAAGAAGGGCGACCGGCTGGTCACCTTCGGCTCGCTGGCCGACCGGCCTTTCGTGCCCGGCGTCCCGGTGGGCGTGGTCTCCCGGGTCGACCCGTCCGGCGGCGGCCTGACCCGCACGATCTATGTGAAGCCGTTCGCGTCCTTCACCAAGCTGGACGTCGTCGGCGTCGTCGTCCAGGCGCCCAAGAAGGACCCACGCGACACCGTTCTGCCCCCGCAGCCCAAGCCGACGCCCACGCCGACCGTGACGGTCACCGTCACTCCTTCGGCCCCCGACACCGGCCAGCAGCAGACGCCCTAGGAGCTGAACCAGATGCGCCTCAACCGGATGCTGCTCTCCACCACCCTGGTGGTCGTAGCCCTGGTCATCCAGGTGAGCGTCCTCGCCCGCCTCCATCTGCCCGGCGCCGTCCCCGACGTGGTGCTGCTGACCGTCGTCGGCCTCGCCCTGGTCTACGGCCATGTCGGCGGCTGCCTCATCGGCTTCGGCGCGGGCCTGCTCTCCGACCTCGTCCCGCCCGCGGACCACGCCGCAGGCCGCTACGCCCTCGTGCTCTGCGTCATCGGCTATCTCGCAGGACTCGCCCGGCCCGAGAACGGCCGCCTGAAGTCCGCGACGGGCCCGATGACCGTGGTGGTCGCCGCCGCTGTCGGCTCGACCCTGCTGTACGCGGGCGTGGGAGCCCTGGTGGGCGACACAGCGGCCCGCCATGTGGGCATGGGCAGCCTGCTGTTCACGGCCGCGCTGTACGACCTGCTGCTCGCGCCGTTCGTGGTCCCCGGGATCATGGCGCTGGCCCGCCGCGCCGACAACGACCCGCTGGCCGAGACCAACTCCGCCAAGGCGGCCGACGTCTCCTCCGGCTGGCTCTCCGCCGGCACCGGACTGCGCATCGGCAGCCAGCGCGGGGGACTGCGGGTCAAGGCGGCCAAGGCCCGGGTGGCCCGCGCCGGGCGCATCAAGGGGGTCAAGCGGTTGTGAACAGCGGCAAGCCGGCGCCTGGTCCCACAGGTTGGCCGTGTACTCGTAGGACGCGTACGTGCACTGAGAGGGGGCGGCAGCAGTGACCAATATCCCCGAGACCGGACGGACCCCACGCGTCCAGATCCGGCTCGTCGTCATCCAGATCCTTGTCCTCTCCCTCCTCGGCACCCTCGGCGGCCGTCTGTGGTACCTCCAGATCCGCAACGGCTCCGAGTACGCCAAGGAGGCCACCGGCAACCACGTCCAGCAGGTCGTCCAACCCGCCGTGCGCGGCGACATCCTGGACGCGCGCGGAGTCCCGCTCGCCGACAACGAGACCCGGCTCGTGGTCTCCGCCTCCCGCACCGACCTGCTGAAGATGAAGGACGACGGCAAGGCGGTCCTCACCAAACTGGCCGGCGTCCTCGGCATGAAGCCGCAGGAGGTCATGGACAAGGTCCGCCTCTGCGACGCCAAGACGCCGCAGCCCTGCTGGAACGGCTCGCCGTACCAGCCGATCCCGATCACCGACGAGGCCACCCCCAGGCAGGCCCTGCAGATCCGCGAGCGCTCCGAGGACTTCCCCGGCATCACCGCCGAGCCCGAGGCCCTGCGCCGCTACCCGAGCCCCGGCGAGGCCAACACCGCCCAGGTTCTCGGCTATCTCTCGCCCGTCACCGACGGCGAGATCCAGCAGGCCAAGGACACCGACTCGCCCTATCTGCGCTCCGACATGGTCGGCCGCTCCGGCCTCGAGCGCCAGTACGACAAGGTGCTGCGCGGCAAGGCCGGAGTCACCCGCTACGAGGTCGACAACCTCGGACGCGTCATCGGCAAGGCCAAGAGCGACACCGCCGAGGCCGGCTCCAACCTGATCACCAGCATCGACGCCCGTGTCCAGCGGGTCGCCGAGTACGAGCTGGACAATGCGATGAAGATCGCCCGCACCCAGTTCGACAAGATCACCGGTGAGAACTACAAAGCGGACTCCGGTGCCGTCGTCGTGATGGAGGCCAAGACCGGCCGTGTCGTCGCCATGGCGTCCGCCCCGACCTACGACCCGAACGTCTGGGTCGGCGGCATCTCCGCCAAGGACTACAAGCAGCTCACCGGCAAGGACTCCGACTACCCGCTGCTCAACCGCGCCATCCAAGGACAGTCGGCACCCGGCTCGACCTTCAAGGTCGTCTCCACGGCCGCCGCGATCGAGGCCGGCTACCCCTTCGACGGCAACTACCCGTGCACGAGTTCGTACTCGGTCGGCGGCCAGGTCTTCAAGAACTTCGAGGGCGAGAGCTTCGGCCCGATCTCCCTCGGCCGCGCCCTGGAGGTCTCCTGCGACACCGTCTTCTACGGCCTCGCCGACAACGAGTGGAAGAAGGACGGCGGCATCAACCCCAAGAAGGGACAGCCCAAGGACTACTTCTACAAGGCCGCCCACCAGTTCGGCCTCGGCAAGCCCACCGGCATCGACCTGCCCAACGAGGTCTCCGGCCGCGTCCCCGACCGCCAGTGGAAGCAGAGCTACTGGGAGGCCAACAAGGACGCCTGGTGCAAGACCGGCAAGAAGGACGGCGACTACGTCCAGAAGATCGCGTACGAGAATTGCCTCGAGGGCAACAAGATGCGCGAGGGTGACGCGATCAACTACTCCATCGGCCAGGGTGACACGCTCCTGACGCCGATCCAGGAAGCGGTCATCTACTCGGCGATCTCCAACGGCGGCACCCTGTGGAACCCGAGCATCGGCAAGGCGGTCGTCAGCCCCGACGGCAAGCAGGTCACCGAGATCAAGCCCAAGTCGCACGGCAGGCTGCCGATCGACCAGAAGACGCGGGACGTCATGGAGCAGGCCCTCGCGGGCGTCGTCACCCGCGGTACCGCCGCCTGGAAGTTCGGCGGCTGGCCGCAGGACAAGATCCCGCTGCACGCCAAGACCGGTACCGCGGAGGTCTACGGCAAGCAGACCACGTCGTGGCTGGCCACCTACACCAAGGACTACACGGTCATCATGACGATCGCCCAGGCGGGTACGGGCTCCGGCGCCTCCGGCGAGGCCGTGCACAACATCTACGACGCCCTGTACGGCGTTCAGAAGGACGGCTCCATCGACGAGAAGAAGGCCCTGCTGCCCACCCCGCAGAAGAGCCTCCCCAAGATCCAGCCCGACGGCTCGATCGTGGCCCCGAAGATCGAGAAGTACGACCCGAACGCGGACCAGGCCGGCGGGCAGGACCAGCAGGGCACGCCCACCGACAGCCCGTCGGCCACCGTGCCCTCGCCGACCGCGAGCAACCGCACCACCCGCAGGCTCACGGCCCGCCCGAAGAAGAGGCGGAGGATCCTCACGTGACCGGAGCGAACAACTTCTCCGTCTCCGGGTACGGGCCCGAACGGGCCCGCTGGACACGGGTCTTCGCCCGTGACGGCCTGGCGCGCCGCCTCGACTGGCCCATACTGCTGTCGGCCACCGCCCTGTCCCTGATCGGCATGGCCCTCGTCTACTCGGCGACCCGCAACCGCACCGAGATCAACCAGGGTGACCCCTACTACTTTCTGATCCGGCATCTGATGAACACCGGCATCGGGTTCGCCCTGATGATCGGTACCGTCTGGCTCGGCCACCGCACACTGCGTACGGCCGTGCCGATCCTGTACGGCATCTCGGTGTTGTTGATCCTGCTGGTGCTCACCCCGCTGGGTGCGACGGTCAACGGCGCCCACGCGTGGATCGTGCTGGGCGGCGGCTTCTCCCTCCAGCCCTCCGAGTTCGTGAAGATCACGATCATCCTGGGCATGGCGATGCTGCTTGCCGCCCGGGTCGACGCCGGAGACAGGCCCTACCCCGACCACCGCACCGTGGCCCAGGCTCTGGGCCTGGCCTCCGTTCCGATGCTGATCACCATGCTCATGCCGGACCTCGGCTCGGTCATGGTCATGGTCATCATCGTGCTCGGGGTGCTGCTCGCCTCCGGCGCCTCGAACCGCTGGGTGTTCGGCCTGCTGGGCGCCGGAGGCCTGGGCGCGGCCGCCGTGTGGCAGCTGCACATCCTGGACGAGTACCAGATCAACCGCTTCGCCGCCTTCGCCAACCCCAGCCTGGACCCCGCCGGCGTCGGCTACAACACCAACCAGGCACGTATCGCCATCGGTTCCGGTGGACTGACCGGCGCGGGCCTCTTCCACGGCTCGCAGACGACGGGCCAGTTCGTGCCGGAACAACAGACCGACTTCGTCTTCACGGTCGCGGGGGAGGAGCTGGGCTTCGTCGGCGCGGGACTGATCATCGTGCTGCTCGGCGTCGTTCTGTGGCGGGCCTGCCGGATCGCCCGCGAGACGACCGAGCTGTACGGCACGATCGTGGCCGCCGGCATCATCGCCTGGTTCGCCTTCCAGTCCTTCGAGAACATCGGCATGACCCTCGGCATCATGCCGGTCGCCGGCCTTCCGCTGCCGTTCGTCTCGTACGGCGGCTCGTCGATGTTCGCCGTCTGGATAGCGGTGGGACTCCTGCAATCGATCCGGGTGCAGCGACCGATGTCGGCGTAGGGCCGCATTTCCCATCGATGGATGGCGGATGGCGGATGGAGGACGGCGGACGGCGGACGGCGGGGGGACGCGGGGAAGGCGCCAGGCCCCCCGGTTCTCCTTCGGCGGGCTCTGCCCTAACGGCCCAGATGCCACTAGATTCAGTGCATGGCGGACACGAAGCGCGAAATCGAGCGGAAGTACGAGGCCGCGGCCGGGGACAAACTGCCCGATCTGACCGGCGTCGGCGGCGTCTCGGCCGTCATCGACAAGGGCGTCGCCGAACTCGACGCCACCTACTACGACACGGCCGACCAGAGACTGGCCGGCGCCTCCCTGACCCTGCGCCGCCGCACCGGCGGCGGCGACGCCGGCTGGCACCTCAAGCTGCCGGTCGCCGACGGCGTCCGCGACGAGATCCACGCTCCGCTCTCCGACACCGTCCCCCGGTACCTGTCCGGACTCGTCCGCTCCCGCGTCCGCCACGCCGAACTCGTCCCTGTCGTCCGCCTGCGCTCCGCCCGCGACCTCCGTCACCTCGTCGACGCCGACGGTGCCCTGCTCGCCGAGGTCAGTCTCGACCGGGTCCACGCCGAGCGGCTCAGCGGCGGCACGGGCACGGCCGAATGGACCGAGATCGAGGTCGAACTGGCGAACGAGGGCGACCCCGCCTTCCTCGACAAGGTCGACAAGAAGCTCCGCAAGGCGGGCGTCAGCCGCTCCTCGTCTCCGTCCAAGCTGGCCAGGGCACTGGACGAGACCGGCAGGCGCATCAAGCCGGTCGCGCCCGGAGAGGAGAAGACTCCGGTCACCGCGGGCGACCACGTCCTCGCCTACGTCCGCGCCCAGCGGGACGCGATCGTCGAACTGGATCCCGCGGTGCGCCGGGACGTCTTCGACTCCGTGCACTCCATGCGCGTGGCCACTCGCCGGCTGCGCAGCACGTTCCGCTCGTTCGGCAAGGTCCTGGACCGCGGCGTCACCGACCCGATCGCCGACGAGCTGAAGTGGCTCGCGGGCGAGCTGGGCGTCGACCGCGACCGGGAAGTCCTCACCGAGCATCTGACGACCGCCCTGTCCGAACTGCCCCGGTCAGTGGTCTCCGGCCCGGTCCAGGGCCGCCTGCACACCTGGTCGAACGCCAAACGCGGCGGCTCCCGAAGCCGGCTGATCACCGTCCTGGACAGCGACCGCTACCTGAACCTGCTGGACACCCTGGACGCCTTGATCGCCGACCCGCCCCTGCTGGGTGCTGCCGCCAAGGACCCGTCGAAGGTGATCGCCAAGGCCGTACGGAAGGACTTCCGCAAGGTCGCCGATCTGGTCGGACAGGCCCTGGACCTGCCGCCGGGCCAGGACCGCGACATCGCGATGCACGAGGCCCGCAAGAAGACCAAACGCACCCGGTACGCCGCCGAGGCCGCGGCGCCGGCCCTGGGCAAGCCCGCCGCGACCCTGGTCAAGTCGATGAAGTCCCTGCAGACCCTGCTCGGCGACCACCAGGACAGCGTGATGACCCGGGAAGCACTGCTGGAGCTGTCGGTCCAGGCGCACGCGGCGGGGGAGAGCACCTTCACCTACGGCGTCCTGTACGGCCGAGAGGAACAGCGCGCGGCAACCGCGGAGGCGGCACTGCCGGAGACGTGGCGGACGGTGGAGGGGCAGGCGCGGGTGTGAGGGGACGGTGGGCTCGGGCTGAGCGGGCCGTGGCCTCGGGCTGAACGGCGCGCGGAGCAGGTCTGGGCGGGCAGGGGCGCGGTTGTGGGGCGGGCGGGGGCGTTGGCCTTGGCGGACGGTGCGCTCGGGGCTGAGCGGGCGCGGCCGGTGCAGGTCTGGGCGGGCGCGCGTCTGAGCACGCGGTAGGCGCATGCTGAGCGGGGGCAGGACGGCAGGGCGGCGGCGGACGGGGCGATGAGGTCCAGGTCGGCCGCTCTCCGGAGGCCAGGCCGGTCGGCCGCCTTCCGGGCGTCCGAAGCGGGGTTGCGGTCGCGTTAGGCTTGATGGTCACCCCTGCCAGTCCCGTCCAGCTCACGAAAGTCGCGAGATGTCTGCCGAATCGGTCTTCCCGCAGCTCGAAGCTCTGCTCCCGCATGTGCAGAAGCCGATCCAGTACGTCGGCGGAGAGCTCAACTCCACGGTCAAGCCGTGGGACGCCTGTGACGTCCGCTGGGCCCTCATGTACCCCGACGCCTACGAGGTCGGCCTGCCCAACCAGGGCGTCATGATCCTCTACGAGGTCCTGAACGAGCAGGAAGGCGTCCTCGCCGAGCGCACCTACAGCGTGTGGCCGGACCTGGAGGCCCTGATGCGGGAGCACGACGTCCCGCAGTTCACGGTGGACAGTCACCGCCCGGTGAAGGCGTTCGACGTGCTGGGCCTGTCCTTCTCCACGGAACTGGGCTACACGAACATGCTGACGGCCCTGGACCTGGCCGGCATCCCGCTGGAGTCCAAGGACCGCACCCTGGACGACCCGATCGTCATGGCGGGCGGCCACGCGGCCTTCAACCCCGAGCCCATCGCCGACTTCATCGACTGCGCGGTGATCGGCGACGGCGAGCAGGCGGTCCTGGAGGTCACGAAGATCATCCGCGCCTGGAAGGCGGAGGGCCGCCCCGGCGGCCGCGAGGAGCTGCTGTTCCGCCTGGCGAAGACGGGCGGGGTGTACGTTCCGGCGTTCTACGACGTGGAGTACCTCCACGACGGCCGTATCGCCCGTGTGGTCCCCAACAAGTCGGGCGTCCCGTGGCGCGTGTCCAAGCACACGGTCATGGACCTGGACGAGTGGCCCTACCCGAAGCAGCCCCTCGTCCCCCTCGCGGAGACGGTCCACGAGCGTATGTCCGTCGAGATCTTCCGGGGCTGCACGCGCGGCTGCCGCTTCTGCCAGGCAGGCATGATCACCCGCCCTGTCCGGGAACGCTCGATCACCGGCATCGGCGAGATGGTCGACAAGGGCCTGAAGGCGACGGGCTTCGAGGAGGTCGGCCTCCTGTCCCTGTCCTCGGCGGACCACAGCGAGATCGGTGACATCGCCAAGGGCCTGGCGGACCGCTACGAGGACGACAAGATCGGCCTCTCGCTCCCGTCGACCCGGGTGGACGCCTTCAACATCGACCTGGCGAACGAACTGACGCGCAACGGCCGCCGCTCAGGCCTCACCTTCGCCCCCGAGGGCGGCTCGGAACGCATCCGCAAGGTCATCAACAAGATGGTCTCGGAGGACGATCTGATCCGCACGGTCGCCACTGCCTACGGCAACGGCTGGCGCCAGGTGAAGCTCTACTTCATGTGCGGCCTGCCGACGGAGACGGACGACGACGTCCTCCAGATCGCCGACATGGCCACGCACGTGATCCAGAAGGGCCGCGAGGTCTCCGGCTCCAACGACATCCGCTGCACGGTCTCGATCGGCGGCTTCGTGCCCAAGCCGCACACGCCCTTCCAGTGGGCCCCGCAGCTGTCGGCGGAGGAGACGGACGCCCGTCTCGAAAAGCTCCGCGACAAGATCCGCGGTGACAAGAAGTACGGCCGCTCGATCGGCTTCCGCTACCACGACGGCAAGCCGGGCATCGTCGAGGGCCTGCTGTCCCGCGGCGACCGACGGATCGGCGCCGTCATCCGCGCGGTCTACGACGACGGTGGCCGCTTCGACGGCTGGCGCGAACACTTCTCGTACGACCGCTGGATGCAGTGCGCGGACAAGGCGCTGGCGGACTTCGGCGTCGACGTCGACTGGTACACCACCCGCGAGCGCACGTACGAGGAGGTCCTCCCCTGGGACCACCTCGACTCGGGCCTCGACAAGGACTGGCTCTGGGAGGACTGGCAGGACGCACTCGACGAGACGGAGGTCGAGGACTGCCGTTGGACGCCGTGCTTCGACTGCGGGGTGTGCCCGCAGATGGATACTTGGGTACAAGTAGGCCCGACCGGCAAGAAGTTGCTTCCGCTGACGGTCAAGAACGCTGGTCCGACGCCGGCTTCGAGCGGTCACGCGCACTGACGTGATCGAGGCACTCGACCGGGTGATTGAGGCGCTGGCGGGGATGACTGGGCCATCACCGGGTCGCCGGCGTGCAAGCGCAGTGCCCGTTGACGAAGGTAACCGACAGCCAGGAGGATCAGCAGAAGCGCGGCAGCCAGCCACACCACCATGGCGCCGGTCCGCAGCCCCGGGAAACTCCGTGTGGCTGCGATGTGCGGCCACGCCAAGGGCGGACCGCACAAGCGCGGCACCCGCTTGCCGGGCGTCAGCGACGCCGGGCGATGGTCACACCGTCGCTCACCGGCGGCATCACCGAGTCCACCCGCTCATCGGCCGTGATCAGTTCAGCCGCCGCCGGAGCCCGAGCCGTAGAGCGCACCGATGTCCTTGGACGTCGCCCATCGGCTGTAGGTGGGCGACTGAGGCCAGCCCTCGGGCGAGTCCTGCCATTCCTCCTGCCGTCCGTACGGCAGGACATCGATCAGCGCGAAGGTGTGACTGAGCTGCTCGGTACCCCGACCGTTGGTGTGCCAGGTGCGATAGACGGTATTGCCCTCGCGCAGGAACACGTTGACCGCGAATCCTCCGTCGGGCGGTGCGCCGACGTCGGCCCCGAATGAGCTGTCGGCAGTCGAGTACCACGCCATCTGGTTGCCGACCCGCTGCTTGTAGGCGAGTGCCTCTTTGATCGGGCCCTGGGTGACGATGACGAATCGCGCATCGTAGTTGTCCAGGAACTCCAGGCGGGTGTACTGCGAGGTGAACCCCGTGCAGCCCGGGCACTGCCATTCCTTGCCGGCGAACCACATGTGGTTGTAGACGATCAGTTGCCTCTTGCCTTCGAAGACGTCCGCCAGCCGAACGAGGCCGTCCTCGCCCTCGAGGGTGTAGTCGGGCATCTCGACCATCGGCAGGCGACGACGCTCGGCGGCGATGGCGTCAAGCTCCCGTGTCGCGGCCTTCTCCCGGGCGCGCAGTGCCTCGAGTTGGCGCTCCCAGGTTGTGGCGTCGACGACGGGTGGTAGTGCGTGGGTGGTCATGGTCCCCTCACAGAGCTCGTGCGCGGCTTTCGCTTGTACAGAGGTAGACCCCACCGGGCTCCGGAACTCATCGGTGACCCGACGTCCCCGGCCGCCCGCCGCCGCTGTGCGCAGCTGCGGCGGGCCTGAAGCCTGCGGGTGCCCTCGCCGCCGTTCAGCTCCCGCACCCGGGCCATGCCCTCCTCGCCGCGCTCGGCCACCAGCTCTTCCGGGGCTTCGTTGCGCCCGACCGCCGGGTACGGCCGGCCGCGCCGCCCGTACTGGAACGGGCGGGCATCCGGCTGGACCCCCATCTGCTGGAGACGCACCAGGACGGGCGGTACGTGGCTGTCGCGCAAGGAGTTCGCGGTGCTGGAGGAGCTGCTGCGGGCGCAGGGCGGGCCGGGTGCCGGCGGAGACGCTGCTGGAGCGGGGGTGGGACGAGAACGACGAGAACATCGACCCGTTCACGACGATCGTGCGGGTCCCGATCCGCGGGCTGCGTCGCAAGCTGGGCGGCCCGGCCGTCGTGGGACCGTCACGGGAGTGGGGTACCGCATCCGATGAGCACGGGCAGCCGACTGAGCACGGGCAGCCGACTGAGCACGGGCGGCCGACGTGGCCCGGTGACGACGGACACCGCGACACGGATCGCGCCGGGAGCGTGCCCGAGCCGCGGCGGCGCCCACTCCTGCGGTGCTGTGGCCCGGTCGCGACCCCGGCTCGGAAACCCGCACGCGAGACGGGTGTGGGCGCCGCCTCAGCGCAGGTGCGCCAGGACGAGCAGGGCCTGGCAGCCACTCCATCCACGCTCTGAAGTCAGGCCTGCCAATTGGTCATCGGGAGCCCGTACTGCCACTCCGCGTGAAATCCAGGAACAGCCTCGCTTTGCCGTCTGATCGATGCAACGCGGGAGCGGCCCACCATGGTGCGGCAGCCGTGCGTGCGGGATACGTCGAGAACGCTGTGCCGCTACTCGACATCGCGCTGGTGGTCGGCCCAGACGTAGCTTTCGGGCAGCAAGTCGGTGATGAGGACGGTACGGATGTGGCCCGCTTCGCCGACGATGACCTCGAGGGCGGGGAAGTAGTCGAGCAGGACCTGACGGCATCGGCCGCATGGGGGAACAACCCCTCGGTCGCGGTCGCCCACGGCGACGACGGTGTCCAGCTCGTAGGCGCCCTGGGCGGCTGCGGCGCCGATGAGGACCAGTTCGGCGCAGGGGCCTCCCGTGAAGTGGTAGGCGTTCACCGCGGTGATGATCCGGCCGTCCCGGGCACGGGCTGCGGCTGCCACGGTGTGGTTGTCGCCCCGGCAGCGAGTGCGAGCGACGTGGGCCGCGGCCTGGATGAGTTCGTGATCGACGTGCTGGGTCTGTGTGGTCATCTTCCCCGCCTTCGTAGGGTCTCAGGCGACGTTGCCCTGCGTGGTCGGTGCCGTCCAGCGTGACAGGGCGGGCGAGCTCGACATACGCGGCGCTTTCGGCTCCCACCACCGGGGCATCGGCCAGCCGGTCGTCTGAGCAGTCGTCCGAGCCGATTCGACGGTAGCCCGCCGCATCCTGGATGCGGCTGCCTGCTGATGTTGCCTCGGTCGGACGGACTGTGAACGTCCGTCAGGTAAGAAAAAAACCATGGGTGTTGTCTCGTGGGCGCTCGCAGAATGAGGCAATGCCGCAGCTGACCCTGCCTCGTGTGCGCTTCCATGACTCCTTCCTCGTCGCCGTACGGGAGTTCGCCGACGCGGGCGAGCTGACCGCGAACTCCCTGCTGACGCACGAGATCGCGCGGTACGGGGACACCTGGGACGACCCCGAGGGCTTCGCGGCGTACGTGGCGATGCTGCGTTCCGAACGAGAACGCCCGCGTCGGAAGGACGGGGTTGCGCAGACCACGCTGTGGTACGCGGAGGGCGACACCTTCCTCGGACGCCTCGCCCTCCGTCACCGGCTCACCCCGTTCCTGCTGGAGTACGGCGGCCACATCGGGTACGACGTGCGCCCCGGGGCCCGGCGGCGCGGGTACGCCACCGCGATGCTGCGGGAAGCACTGCCCCTCTGCCATGAGCTGGGCGTCGATCCCGCGCTCGTCACCTGTGACACCGCCAACACCGCTTCCCGCAGGGTGATCGAGGCGAACGGCGGGCAGTTCGAGGACGAGCGCGGCGGCAAGCTGCGCTACTGGATCCGTACGGGCCGCTGAGGCGTCTACGCCGGTATGGACCTGGAGAAGCCGTCGCCGCAGCAGCCCGCCGAGGGGTGCCTCACCGTGGCGATCCGCCTTCCCGTGCGGATCGTCGTGCTCGTGCTGGTCGTGCCGGTGCGCATGGTGTGGGACGCACTGGTCGTCGGGGGACGGTTCCTGCGCGACACCCTGCTGCGACCGGTGGGCCGCGCCCTGCTGTGGGCGGCGTGGGCGGTGTTCGTATGGCCGTGGATGACGCTGTGGCGGTACGTCCTCGTGCCGCTCGGGAGGGGAATCGCCTGGCTGGGCCGTGTCCTGGTCGTGGTACCGGCCGTGTGGCTGCACCGGTACCTGCTGACGCCTCTCGGGCACGGTGCCGCCTGGGTGTTGCGCGGGATCGGCGCCGGATGCGCCTGGGTGTATGCGCGAGTGCTGACCCCCGTGGGCCATGCCGTCACAGGGCTGCTCAAGGGTGTCGGGTACGTGCTCGCCGCCCTCGGAGGCGCGGTGTACGTGGTGGTGGCGTGGCTCGTGAGGTGCGTGGTCGTCGCACCGGCGGGATGGCTGTACCGGTATGTGTTGACGCCTGTCGGGCACGCGATCGCCTGGCTCGCGGGTGGTGTCGTACGGCTCGTACGCGCGATCTTCACCGGTATCGGCGTCGCTCTGTACTGGATCCTGCGTGTGCTCCTCGTGCTGCCCGCGCTCGCCGTCCGGCGATGGGTCCTCACCCCGGTCGGTCGCGTCCTCGCGGTCCTCGGGCGCGAGATCGGTGCCGCGCTCGGCCATGCCTGGCGCGTCGCCGGGCACGTCTCGCTTGCCGTGGGCCGGTTCCTCGGCACCCTCTTCCGGTGGATCTTCGTGGAGCCGGTGAGGTGGGCGTACCGGACGGTGCTGACACCGATCGGGCACGTCCTGCGCGACACGGTCCTGCGGCCCGCCGCCGAGGCCGCGCGCGGCGTGGGCCGGGCGACGCGGCAGGCACTTGCTGCCGCACGCGAGTCCGCGCGGCAGGCCCGCGCCGACTTCCGCCGCATGCTCTTCGGGGATTCCCGTGAGCCGCGGGCGGTCTCCCGGCGGGAACCCACGGACGGTGAGACGCGTACTCTTGGTAGCAGTACGACCGCTCTCACAAAGGACTGAACGACACTGGGCAAGCGACAGCCCGAAGGCCCGCCGCCCGCACCCGCGGTGCAGCGCATCCGACTGCGCTACACCAAGCGCGGCCGCCTCCGGTTCACCAGCCACCGTGACTTCCAGCGCGCCTTCGAGCGTGCGTTGCGCCGTGCCGAGGTGCCGATGGCGTACTCGGCCGGGTTCACGCCGCATCCGAAGGTGTCGTACGCCAATGCCGCACCCACCGGCACGGGCAGTGAGGCGGAGTACCTGGAAATCGCGCTCACCGAGGCGCGCGACCCGGACAAGCTGCGCGAACTCCTCGACGAGTCGCTGCCCGCCGGGCTCGACGTCATCGAGGCGGTCGAGGCCCGTACGTCGGGGCTGGCCGACCGGCTGACGGCTTCCGTGTGGGAGCTACGGCTGGACGGCGTGGACCCGGCGGACGCCCGGCGCGCGGTCGAGGCCTTCAATGCGGCCGGGACCGTCGAGGTCCAGCGCATGACCAAGAACGGCATGCGCACCTTCGACGCCCGCCCCGCGGTCGCGGAACTCGAGAGCCTGGAAACACGCAGTTCGCAGTCCGGCGCGAGAGTCGGTTCCACCGGAGCGGCTTTCGCCGCGCATCCTGATGGGCCGACCGACCAGCCCTGTGCGATACTGCGGCTGGTTGTTCGGCACGTGACGCCTGCCGTACGACCCGACGACGTCCTGTCCGGTCTCCGCGCCGTGGCCGACCTGGCGCCGCCGGTCCCCGCAGCGGTGACCAGGCTGGCGCAGGGGCTGTTCGATGAAGAGACCGGCACGGTGACCGACCCGCTCGCGCCCGACCGCGAGGCAGCAGCGACCGAGCCGCACCCGGCCGCCGCGACTGCCGCCGCGACGGCGCCGGAGTAAGGAAGGTTCCGCGTAGGGACGGACGTCGTAGCGCCGCCCTCGTACTCGGGAGCCACCTGGGTCGGGCAGCGCACCCACCAGAAGACTTTCGCCAGGCCGTACGCGACATGGTGTACGGAACCGGCGAGACAGGACACAGAAAGCTCCCGTGTGGCGCCCGCGCCCCGGACGGCGGCACCGCGCATCGCGCGAGCCGCGGACGTCACCGGCATCATCGCCGGACCAGGCGCGGCGCCCGGGAGCCTGACGGGAGATACGCCCGCATGCTCGAACCGACCGAACCCATCGAGGGTTCCGAAAACAACACCCCCAGCGACACCCTGCCGCCGCGTCGCCGACGCCGCGCCGCGTCGCGCCCGGCGGGACCGCCGACAGTCGCGGCCGACGCCGCGACCGAGGCCGTGACCGCGACGGGGCCGGCCGTACCGGCCGCAGCGGAGACCGCACGGCCCGTTGAGGCGGTAGAGGCCGTCGAGGCCACTGGGGCAGAAGAGATCGAAGAGACGGAAGCGGTGGCCGAGGTCGCCGTGCCGGAGGCGGAGGCTGCAGCCGAGGAGGAGGCGGCTCCGCGTCGTGCGCGTCGTCGTGCCACGCGTCGCGTGTCCGCGCCCGC
>NZ_JBVHHL010000009.1:0-189024 GCF_055561075.1 Streptomyces sp. NPDC022910 | reverse complement strand
GAGGCGGAGGCTGCAGCCGAGGAGGAGGCGGCTCCGCGTCGTGCGCGTCGTCGTGCCACGCGTCGCGTGTCCGCGCCCGCCGGTTCGCCGGAGTCCGCCGAGTCCGCCGAGTCCGCCGAAGCGGTGGCGTCGGCCGGTGGCGAGAGCACCGAAGCTGCTGCCGAGGAGCCGGTGACCGCCCCGTCCGAGGCCGCCGCGTCCGAGGTCGCCGTGCCGGAGGCGGAGGCTGCAGCCGAGGAGGAGGCGGCTCCGCGTCGTGCGCGTCGTCGTGCCACGCGTCGCGTGTCCGCGCCCGCCGTCTCGCCCGAGTCCCCGGAGGCCGCCGAACCGGCCCCCGTGCCCGTCGAGGAGCCGGTGAGCGAGGAGGCAGAGCTCGCCCCCGCTGCCGCCGGGGCCGCGGAGCAGGAGGAGGTCGTCGAGGCAGCCCCGCGCCGCACCCGTCGCCGCGCCACCCGCCGGGTGTCTGCACCCACGGCCGAGACCGTCGAAGCGCCCGTGGAGGCGCCCGTGACCGCCGCTCACGAGACCGAGACGACCGCCGCCGAGGTTCCCGCCGCGGTCGGCGCCGCGTCGGAGGCCGAGCCGGTCGCCGAGGACGCCGCCCCGCGCCGTACCCGCCGTCGCGTGGCCCGCAAGGCCGCCACCGGCTTCTTCGAGCCCGGGAGGCCGGCCGCCGAGGCGCCCGAGGCCGTGCAGCGGCCCGCGCGGCCCGCTGTCGCCGTCTTCCAGGCGCCGGTGTTCGCCGAGCCGATGTTCCAGACCCCGGAGCGGGCCGCCGCTGCCGCTGCCGCCGAGGCAGCGGAGCAGGAGGAGCCCGTCGAGGAGGAGACCGCGGGGCAGCGCCGCCGCCGTCGCCGCGGGGGCGGTGACGAGGAGCCCGTGGCCGTGACGACCGGGACCACCGACGAGGTGGAGGAGGCCGAGGAGCCGGAGGAGTCCGCCGAGGGCGAGGACACCGAGGACACCGAGGACACCCAAGACATCGAAGACATCGAAGACATCGAGGACATCGAGGAGACCGGTTCGCGCCGTCGCCGTCGTCGCGGTGGCCGCCGCCGTCGCCGTGGTGAGTCCGCCGAGGGCGAGGCGGGCGAGACCGAGGACGCCGAGGAGTTCGCCGCCGAGCAGGCCGCGCAGGACGCCGAGGACACCGCCGAGCAGGTCGAGGAGGACGCCGAGGAGGCAGCGGAGGAGCACGGCGAGGAGTCGGGGTCTTCCAGCAGCAGCAGCAGCCGTCGCCGTCGCCGTCGCCGCCGCCGGGCCGGTGACGCGGCCGTCGAGGCCGAGCCGTCGTCCGACGACCCGGAGCGCACGGTCGTCAAGGTCCGTGAGCCCCGCAAGAAGGAAGAGCGGTCCGGTGACGGCACTGACGAGGTGCAGTCCATCAAGGGCTCGACCCGTCTCGAGGCCAAGAAGCAGCGCCGCCGCGAGGGGCGCGAGCAGGGGCGCCGCCGGGTCCCGATCATCACCGAGGCCGAGTTCCTCGCCCGGCGCGAGGCCGTCGAGCGTGTGATGGTGGTGCGCCAGAGCGGCGAGCGTACGCAGATCGGCGTCCTGGAGGACGGCGTGCTCGTCGAGCACTACGTCAACAAGGAGCAGGCGACCTCGTACGTCGGCAACGTCTACCTGGGCAAGGTGCAGAACGTCCTGCCGTCGATGGAGGCCGCCTTCATCGACATCGGCAAGGGCCGCAACGCCGTCCTGTACGCGGGTGAGGTCAACTTCGAGGCGCTGGGCATGGCGAACGGCCCGCGTCGTATCGAGTCCGCCCTGAAGTCCGGGCAGTCCGTGCTCGTCCAGGTGACGAAGGACCCGATCGGCCACAAGGGCGCCCGTCTGACCAGCCAGGTCTCGCTCCCGGGCCGCTACCTCGTGTACGTGCCCGAGGGTTCGATGACCGGTATCAGCCGCAAGCTGCCCGACACCGAGCGGGCCCGGCTGAAGACCATCCTCAAGAAGATCGTCCCCGAGGACGCGGGCGTCATCGTGCGTACCGCCGCGGAGGGTGCGAGCGAGGAGGAGCTGCGCCGGGACGTCGAGCGACTGCAGGAGCAGTGGGAGGGCATCCAGAAGAAGTCGAAGAACGGCGGCAGCTCGAATGCACCGTCGCTGCTGTACGGGGAGCCGGACATGACCGTCCGGGTCGTGCGCGACATCTTCAACGAGGACTTCTCCAAGGTCATCGTCAGCGGTGACGAGGCATGGGAGACCATCCACGGATACGTCGGCCACGTCGCCCCCGACCTGGCGGGCCGCCTGCAGAGGTGGACCTCCGAGGTCGACGTCTTCGCCACGTACCGGATCGACGAGCAGCTCGCCAAGGCGCTGGACCGCAAGGTCTGGCTGCCCAGCGGCGGTTCGCTGGTGATCGACCGGACCGAGGCGATGGTCGTCATCGACGTCAACACCGGCAAGTTCACCGGTCAGGGCGGCAACCTCGAGGAGACCGTCACCAGGAACAACCTGGAGGCGGCCGAGGAGATCGTCCGCCAGCTGCGGCTGCGCGACCTCGGCGGCATCATCGTCATCGACTTCATCGACATGGTGCTGGAGTCCAACCGGGACCTGGTGCTGCGGCGCCTGCTGGAGTGCCTGGGCCGGGACCGTACGAAGCACCAGGTCGCCGAGGTGACCTCGCTGGGTCTCGTACAGATGACACGCAAACGCGTCGGACAGGGCCTGCTGGAGTCGTTCTCCGAGACCTGCGTCCACTGCAACGGCCGTGGCGTGATCGTGCACATGGACCAGGCGCCCGCCGTCACCGGTGGCGGGAAGCGCAGGAAGCGCGGCCGGGGCGGTGCCGAGGTCGAGCCCGAGACGCACGAGGCGGTGGTCGCTGAGGCCGAGGAGACCGTCGAGGCCGCTGCGGCCGTCGAGGAGGAGGCTGAGGTCGCGGCCGCCGCGCTCGCGGAGCCGCTGATGCACGCATTCGCGCCCGACGAGGAGCTGTACAGCAGCGTCGCCGAGGCCGAGGCCGCCGCCTCCCGGGGCCGCACGCGACGCCGGGCGACCCGGCGGGCGTCGGCTCCCGCGGGCGCGCCCCGGACCGAGGAGCGCGCTCCGAAGTCCCGTACGGACGAGCGTGCGCCGAAACCCCGTCAGGAGGCGGAGGCGGAGCCGGCGGCGGCCGAGGACCCGGTCGTCGAGGCGCCCTCCGCGCTCGCCGAGGAGGAGGCCGCGCCCAAGGGCCGTACGCGCCGTCGTGCGACCCGCAGCGTCTCGGCACCGGCCGGTTCGCCCACGGAGGCCGTGGTGACGGTCCCCGAGGCCGCGCAGCAGGCTGCCGAGCCGCACGCCGAGGCTCCGGGCGAGCAGGCCGCCGAGCCGGTCGAGGTGCCCGCCGAGAGCGCCGCCCCGGCCCGTCCGCGCCGCCGTGCCGTGCGCAAGGCCACCGCGCCCACCGCGTCCGAGGAGACGGCCGTCGTGGTCGTCCCGGCGGGCGAGGCACCGGCGGAGGCCGAGACCGCGGACCGGGCGTCCGAGGCGTCCGCCGAGGCCGAGGTGTCCGCGCCCGCCAAGAAGGCGGCCCGCAAGACCGCCAAGAAGGCAACGGCGAAGAAGGCCGCGACCAAGAAGACGACGGCCAAGAAGACGGCCGCCAAGAAGACCGCCGCGAAGAAGACGACGGCGAAGAAGGCGGCGGCGAAGACGACGGCGAAGGCCACCAAGAAGACGTCGGAGAAGACCGCGGCGGCGCAGCAGTCGCTGTCCTCCGTCTCGGCCCGCACCGGCGACGACAGCTGAGCCGGTCGCCTACGCTGTGCGGTCCTGCCCGCTCCGGGCAGGACCGCACAGTTGCACCACGGGGTCGAGCCAGCGGGTGCTGGACGGCCCTCGTCGGACAGATGTGACGTCGAGACCTCATCCCTCGTGGCCTCGGCGGCGAGGTGAGGAGAGAACCGCGATGACAGGCCTCGTGTTGGCGGCCGTCGCCGGACGGCGTCATCGGTGACGCCCTTTCCAACATCTCCTCGGTCGCGGACTGGGAGCTGTCCCACCGCGTCAACGGCGAGAAGGTGGACGGCCTCGCCGCGGCGATGGCCCGGCGGGCGGGTGAGGCCGTGCTGCGCCACCCGGGTGGCTGCGGCGACGACGGGTTCCTGACCGTGTTGTCCGAGGGGCTGGTGCTCTCGGGTATCGCGATGTCGATCGCCGGACACACCCGGCCTTCGTCCGGAGCCTGCCACGAGATCGGTCACGCGCTCGACCTGCTGTACCCCAAGAGGGCGGCGAGTCACGGCGAGCAGGTGGGGCTGGGCGCGGCCTTCGCCATGTACCAGCGCGGCGATCACGACGGGTCCCGGCTATGGCCGAGGCCCTGCGCCGGCACGGGCTGCCGGTCGTGGCGGAGGAGATCGGGTTCAGCGACGACGGTTCGTCCGGGCGGTGGAGTTCGCGCCGGAGACCCGGCCGGGCCGGGACACGATCCTGGAGCACCTCGAGCTGACGCCGGCGCGGATCAAGGACGCATACGCGGACTACGTCGCGGCGGTCGCCGGATGAGACGGCCGGCGGACGGGACGGTGCCCCGGTTTGACCCTCATGGGCCGGGCCCCGTAACCTTGACCGTCGGCGTGTTCCAGTACGCCAACCCCTGAGCACCTCACCTCCTGTCGCGGGAACCGTCACGGTCCGTCGGGACGGGGGAGGCCGTTCGTCCATCCCGGATGTATCGGGCTCGCGAGCCCGTGTGAGCGGCTGGCGTCAGGGGTTCCGTTCCGAGCAAGAGAGTGAGATCCGCGTGTACGCCATCGTGCGCAGCGGTGGTCGCCAGCACAAGGTTGCTGTCGGCGACATCGTTGAGGTTGACAAGATTTCCACTGCCAAGGTTGGCGACACGGTCGAGCTCTCGACCCTGCTCGTTGTCGACGGTGACGCAGTGACCAGCGACCCGTGGGTGCTGGCCGGCATCAAGGTCCAGGCCGAGGTCGTGGACCACCACAAGGGCCAGAAGATCGACATTCTGCGCTACAAGAACAAGACCGGCTACCGCCGTCGGCAGGGCCACCGCCAGCAGTACACGGCGATCAAGGTCACGTCGATCCCCACGGCTGCGAAGTAAGGGACTGAGAACAGATGGCACACAAGAAGGGCGCATCGTCCACCCGGAACGGTCGCGACTCGAACGCCCAGCGGCTCGGCGTGAAGCGCTTCGGCGGTCAGGTCGTGAACGCGGGTGAGATCCTGGTCCGCCAGCGCGGCACCCACTTCCACCCGGGTGCGGGCGTCGGCCGTGGCGGCGACGACACCCTGTTCGCGCTGCAGGCCGGTGCGGTGGAGTTCGGCACCCACCGCGGCCGCAAGGTCGTGAACATCGTTCCGGTCGCCTGACCCGAGCGCTTCACGAGCAATCGCGAAATCTTCGCGAGGCGGACCTCACTTCCCGGTCGGGAAGGCGGGTCCGCCTTTCGCTTGTTGCTCGGAACACCACCCATACGCCCCCAGCCTTCGGCCGGGGGGACCCCCAGGAGGCACTGCACCATGACCACCTTCGTGGACCGCGTCGAACTGCATGTCGCCGCGGGTAACGGAGGCCACGGCTGCGCCTCCGTGCACCGCGAGAAGTTCAAGCCGCTCGGCGGCCCCGACGGCGGCAACGGCGGCCGTGGCGGCGATGTGATCCTCACCGTCGACCAGTCGGTCACCACGCTTCTCGACTACCACCACTCCCCGCACCGCAAGGCCACCAACGGCAAGCCCGGCGAGGGCGGCTTCCGGGCCGGAAAGGACGGCCAGGACCTGGTCCTGCCGGTACCGGACGGCACGGTCGTTCTGGACAAGGCGGGCAACGTGCTGGCCGACCTGGTCGGGCACGGGACGTCGTACATCGCCGCCCAGGGCGGCCGCGGCGGCCTCGGCAACGCGGCGCTGGCCTCCGCCCGCCGCAAGGCGCCCGGCTTCGCGCTGCTCGGCGAGCCCGGTGACCTGCAGGACATCGTCCTTGAGTTGAAGACGGTCGCGGACGTGGCCCTCGTCGGTTACCCGAGCGCGGGCAAGTCCTCGCTGATCTCCGTGCTGTCCGCGGCCAAGCCGAAGATCGCCGACTATCCGTTCACCACCCTGGTCCCGAACCTGGGCGTGGTCACCGCGGGTGCGACCGTGTACACCATCGCCGACGTGCCGGGGCTCATCCCGGGTGCCAGCCAGGGCAAGGGCCTCGGTCTGGAGTTCCTGCGGCACGTCGAGCGGTGCAGCGTGCTCGTGCACGTGCTGGACACGGCCACGCTGGAGTCCGACCGCGACCCCGCCTCCGACCTCGATGTCATCGAGGAGGAGCTGAAGCAGTACGGCGGCCTCGGCAACCGTCCACGGATCGTCGTCCTCAACAAGATCGACGTACCGGACGGCAAGGACCTGGCCGAGATGGTGCGCCCCGAGCTGGAGGCCCGCGGCTACCGCGTCTTCGAGGTGTCCGCGGTGGCCCATCTCGGGCTGAAGGAACTGTCGTACGCCCTCGCCGACCTGGTCGCGCAGGCGCGGGCCGCCAAGCCGAAGGAGGAGGCGACCCGGATCGTCATCCGGCCGAAGGCCGTCGACGACGCGGGCTTCACGGTGACGCGGGAGGACGACGGGCTGTTCCGTGTGCGCGGCGAGAAGCCCGAGCGGTGGGTGCGCCAGACCGACTTCGACAACGACGAGGCCGTCGGCTACCTCGCCGACCGGCTGGGCCGCCTCGGTGTCGAGAACGAGCTGATGAAGGCGGGCGCCCGGTCCGGCGACGGCGTCGCCATCGGGCCCGAGGACAACGCGGTCGTTTTCGACTGGGAGCCGTCGGTGACTGCGGGTGCCGAGATGCTGGGCCGACGGGGTGAGGACCACCGCTTCGAGTCGGCACGGCCCGCCGCGCAGCGGCGCCGGGACCGTCAGGCCGAACGGGACGAATCTCAGCGGGACTTCGACGACTTCGAGCCTTTCTAGGCACGGACCCCTCCGCACAACTCCTCGGCGTTTGCAGGCCTTGGGCTCATCGGCGTACAGCTGTCACGGGACTTTCCGTCAACTGTCCTACCGGTGAAGCCCATTGGTCGTGCGGGCGACGTTAGGATGACGTGACCAAGAAGGGCGGGGGGTGTTGCCTTGCCGCTTCTCCCTGCCTTGTGTGCGTTGTGCTCACGGGGGGAAACACATGGGCCTCACGCCCTCGCGCCGTCCCAAAGTCTCGGTGATCGTTCCGGTCCACAACACCGTCGACTATCTCCAGGAGTGCCTCCAGTCGGTGGCCGACCAGTCGATCGGGTTCGAGCGAATCGAAATCGTCGCGGTGGACGACGGCTCCACCGACGGCAGCGCGACGCTGCTCGACGAGTGGACGGCGCGCCACCCGGGCCGGGTCCGGGTGGCGCACCAGGAGAACTCCGGCGCGCCGGGCCAGCCACGCAACCGGGGCATCGAGATGGCCGAGGGAGAGTTCCTGTTCTTCGCCGATCCCGATGACTACCTGGGCCCCGAGGCACTGGAGCGTATGGTGGCCGCCGCCGAGCGCAACGACTCCGATGTGGTCCTCGGCAAGATCCGGGGCGTGGGCCGCAAGGCCCCTGTGACGGCGTTCCGGCAGAACGTGGAGGGCGGCGATGTCTTCTCCTCCCACGGCGTCTGGTCGCTCACCGCACACAAGCTCTTCCGGCGTTCCCTGGTCGTGGAGCACGACCTGCGGTTCGCGGAAGGGGTCCGGCTGGCCGAGGAACAGGTCTTCGTCGTGCCCGCCTACCTGCTCGCCCGGTCGATCTCCGTCGTGGCCGACTACGACTGCTACTACCTGGTCCGCCGCGACAACTTCCCGCACCTGACCCAGCAGGTCCCCGACCCGGTTCCGTTCTACGACAACGTGCGCGACGTACTGAACATCGTGGTGGCGCACGTGCCACCCGGCGGCAAGCGCAACAGGCTGCTGTACCGCTGGCTCACCCTGGAAATCCTCGGCCGCTTCAACGAGACCTTCGCCGAGCTACCGGAGGAGACCCGCGACCTGCATGTGAAGCTGGCTGGAGACCTCCTGCGCGACTACTTCCCGCAGGAGCTCGTCGCCCGGTTGCCTCCCCTCTCCCGGCTGCGCTGCCTGCTGATCTCCCGGACGCTCACGGAGGAGCTCACCGCCCTGACCACCCTGGTGCCGAAGGCCGAGGTGAAGCCCGCGGCCGGCCCATACCAGGCGCGCAGCCGTCATTCCTCCCATCGGGTGCTGAGCGGTATCAGGCGGTGGCTGCAGCGCAGTCGTTGACTCCAACGCACACGTGTCTCACTCGTGACCATTAGATGAACAACTCTCTACTGTTCGCCCCTGTCTAACTCGCGGTAAGTCCTCCGCACAGTCGGCACATCCCGCCGACAAGCGGAGCCGAGACATGCCAACCGGGTGCCCGTGCGGCGACCGGTTCTGGGACCACGGTTGGGGACGGCGTCGGTGCGCGACGCCTCTAGGGGGTTGATTCACGTTGAAGATCGCATTTCTGGTCCGCGACCTGTGCCACATGGGCGGTGTGGTGAGCGCGACCCAGAACCTCGCCGGAGCGCTCGCCGAGAAACACCAGGTGGAGATCGTGGCGTTGCGCAAGGTGCGCGACGAATCGTACTTCCCCCTCGATCCGCGGGTGTCGGTACGGGTACTGAGCGATCTGCGGCCGCACTCGCCCGTCTCCGACGTGGACGACCCGCTCGTGGACAAGTTCCCGCTGATCTACCCGCTGAACGTCGGCGCCAAGAAGCCGGTGGTGAGCCGACTCGCCGAACTGCGACTGCTGGAGTACCTCGCCACCACTGACGCCGACGTGGTGGTCAGTTCCAGCCCGCGCAACACCATCATGCTCGCCCAGGCCCCGGGGACCTACCTCAAGGTCACCCAGGAGCACTCGATGCCGGCCATCTACACCGAGGACATCAAGGAGCGGCTCTCCCCGCGTACCTGTCGCTGGACGCACTGACGGCGCTCACGCCCGAGGAGGTCGAGGACATCGGCCGACAGGTGCCGGCAGTCCGGGACCGGCTCGTGGTCATGCCCAACTGCGTGCCCGCCACGCCGGTCCGCTCCAGGGGCACCAACAAGATCGTGATCTCCGCCGGCCACCTCACCGACAACAAGAACCACGCGCTCCTCATCGAGGCCTTCGCCCAGGTCCACGCCCAGGCGCCCGACTGGACGCTGCGTATCTACGGAAATGGCACCGAGAAGGCCCGGCTGCGGACCCGCATCCATGAGCTGGGGCTGTCCAACAGCATCCAGCTGATGGGCCGGGTCGCCCCGGTCACGCCCGAGTTCGGCAAAGCCTCGATCTTCGTGCTGCCCTCCAAGCGGGAAGCGTTCGGCAACGTCATCGTGGAGGCGATGGCGGCCGGGCTGCCCGTCGTGAGCACGGACGCCGACCACGGCCCGCGCAACATCCTCACCCACGGCGAGGACGGTCTGATCGTCCCGCGCGGCGACGCGGACGAGATGGCGAAGGCGATCCTGCAACTGGTGCGGGACGACGAGCTGCGGCGGAAGATGTCCGAGAACGCTGTGCGCAACGCCGAACGCTTCCACGAGACGGCCACCCGTAAGCGCTTCGAAGCCATCCTCGAGCAGGCATCAGCACGTAAGGCGCTGCCCCGGCACGCCACCGCCAGGGTCGACGCACAGGGCAGCGTGCACATCGGAGTGGGCCGGCTGCCCGAGGCCGCCCGCGGCGCAGACCTGGTGCTGCGCAAGAGCGGCAAGGACGCCGAAGAACGCCGTTTCGCACTGTCCGCCGACGGTGAGGCGCTCGTCCCCTGGGACGCCGGAGTACCGCACGGCACCTGGGAGGCCGTCCTGGCCACTCCTTCGGGCACCGAGGTGCCGCTGAGCACCCACGGCCACGGGTGCGACACCCGGGACCTGCTCGCCGTGGACCTGCCGCGGCCGGGCAGCCATCCGCTCGCGCTGCTGCTGCCGCATCGGCACGACGACGGACGGCTGCGGGTGCGCAGCGCGCTGCGCGCGGTGCATGTCGAGGTGGGTCCCGTCCGTGTGGACGAGCGGGTCATCCAGCTGCGGGCGGACCTGTGGGGAGCGGCACCGGGCTCGGGCGCGGTGGTGGAGGCGGTGCACCGGCGGAAGAAGAAGCGCCTGCTCACCTTCCCCCTCCAGGACACCGGTGACGGCACGGTCGCGGCGGTGATCGACTGCACGACCCTGGTGCGAGAGCACACCGACGAGGAGGGCAAGGAAGTCATCTGGGACTTCTGGGTCCGGCCGGAGGCGGGGGCTCCCCGTGTGGCCCTCGCGAAGTTGGCCACCGACGTGCTCGAGCCGATCGACGTGTTCACCTTCCCGCGACCCGTGGTCACCACTGGATCCGTCCCGCGACCGTCCGTGGTGAACCGCGCCTTCCGCAAGGCCCGGCGCACTCTGGGCACGACGCCGCCCCCGCCCGCGCGCGAGGCCCAGCCCCGGAAGACGGAACTGCGGCCGTATTTCACGGCGCTGAGCCAGTTCGCGGTGAAGACCGTACGGCTGTGACGGCGGCGCCGCCCGCGGCGCGCGGCGGCGAGCGCACGGAAAACGGGCCGGGCCCCGGAGGACATGTCCTCCGGGGCCCGGCCCGTTCCGTTGCTCCGGCCGCCGGTCACACTTCCCGGCTCTGCTCCAGCATCCGGTCCACGACCCGCGCCGAGGCGTGGCCGTCGTCGAGGTCGCAGAACAGGTGGTGGAACCGCTCGAACCGGTCCTGGTACTCGGCGAAGACCTTGTCGACGTCGCGAATCGCCGTGACCAGCTCCTCGGACGTGAAGATCAGCGGGCCGGGCGAGTCCTTCTCGAAGTCGAAGTAGAAGCCGCGCAGCGTGTCCCGGTAGTGCTCGAGGTCGTACGTGAAGAACAGAATGGGCCGCTTCAAGTGGGCGTAGTCGAACATCACGGACGAGTAGTCGGTGACCAGGATGTCCGCGGCCAGGTACAGGTCGGCGATGTCCGGGTACTCCGAGGCGTCCCACACGAAGCCGTTGCCGGCTCCGGGCACGGCGTCGACGACGTTGGAGTGGCGCCGGATCAGCAGGATGTGATCCTCGCCGATGCGCCGACGCGCGTCGTCCAGGTCGATCCGCAGGTCGAACAGGTACTGGCCGGCGCTGTGCGACTGATCGTCCCGCCAGGTCGGCGCGTACAGCACGATCTTCTTGCCGTTCGGCAGGCCCAGTTCCTGCCGCACCTTCTCCGCGATCTTCTCCCGGTCCGGTGAGTAGAGGTAGTCGTTGCGCGGGTAACCGGCCTCGAGGATCTCCCCGTCGAAGGAGAACGCACGCTTGAGGATCGGCGTGGAGAACCGGTTGGACGAGACGAGCAGGCTCCAGTTCTTGGCTTCGAGCGCCAGGCGGTTCTGGTACTCGCGGTCGAAGTACAGGGTCTCGATGTCGTGGCCGATCTTCTTGAGCATGGTGCCGTGCCACGTCTGCACGATCACCTGGCCGGGACGGCGTTCCACCCACTCGGGCAGATGCCCGTTGGTGACGATGTACCGGGACGTGGCGAGCGCCTCGAACCACTCGCGGCCCCACATGCGGACCTTCTCGGCCGTGGGCGGCAGAATCACCTGGCCGTCGCGCACGGCCCACAGGAACTTCAGGTCGCTCCCGCGGCGCAGCAGCTCCTCGTGCATCGCGCGCGGGCTGTCGGAGTACTGCTTGCCGTTGTAGCTGAGGAAGAACACCTGGTCGCGCAGCGGCAGTTGGCAACCGGGCTCGTACACCTCGCGGCGCAGCTGGAGCTGCCGGTACGGGCCGCGCTCCAGATCGCTGAGCTCCGAGCGGCAGTTGAGCTGCGGGAAGTCGCCCCAGCGGTTCTCGAACCAGTAGCGGCGTCCGCTCAGCTCGGTGTGCAGCGGGAACTGCGGGAAGGCGAGCCGGTCGATGACGAACTCGGCGTCCGGCACGTCCGCGTCCTGGGCGCGCAGCAGCAGGTTCCACCGGCCGGCCTTCAGCGGCACCCGGCCGGAGCCGCCCATCACGGACGGGTCGAAGGCCACGGTGAACGTGGTGTCGTCCGACCACTCCACCGACGCTCTGCGCTCGTCGAAGCGGTTGCTCGCCTTCAGGATCAGATCGCCCCCGATCAGCTCCCGACTGCCGCGACCCCGCACCACGATCCGGCCGTCCTCCAGACCGACCCCGGTGATCACGGCACGGCGTGTCCGACCGATGATCTTGAGGTAGCCGTTGTGGCCGGAGACCAGGGCGATCTCCCGGTGGGCGCCCGCCTGACCGAAGGACGCGGGCAGGTCGACGTTGAGGTCCTCCAAACCGTTGCGCACCACGCTGCTGAACTGGCGCTCCGTGCCGTCCTCCGCGGTGGCCAGCAGGACGGTGCTCCACAGGCGGCGCTCCGGCTGCGCCTGGTCGTCGACGGTGTCGGTGCCCAGGAGGGCCACGTCGGCGAGCGGTACCCGGGTGTGGAAGGTCGTCCTTCCTCCGCCACGTGTGACCTCGACGGGGTACTTGCGTATCTCGCCGCCCTTGGCGTTGCTCAGTCGTAGCGCCAGCGTCTCACCGGACTTCAGTTCCGTACGTATCTCACCGCTGATCTCCACCGCGTCACCGGCCAGACGGCGATCGGTGATCAGGGCGCGCACCTTCTCGATGCGCAGCTTGAAGGCGCCGCGCTCGACGGTCGGCAGCAGCCGGAACTCGTCGTCGAGCCACTGGTACGGCGGGAAGTTGGCCGCGGAGCCGCCGCGGGCCCAGATGCCGCTGCGCCGCACCAGACCCGAGGCGTAGACGTTGATGCCGACGTGCCAGAGGCCCTCCTGCCAGGCGCCGCCCTTGCGCAGCTTGGCAGGGTCGAGTTCCAGTTCCCAGCCCGCCCAGTCGTAGTTGTACCGCTTCTGACCGGAATCGGTGGTGCACTCGGGGCGGTGGACGTTCCTGGCCGGCAGGAACATGCGCCGGCGGGAGCCGTCGCGCTTGAGCTGGACGACCTTGAGGCTGCTCCGCTTGCCGGACAGGTCGATCTTGTCGATCCAGGCGTCACCGGACAGCAGCAGCTTGCCGTCCTTCCAGGTCACCGAGCGCAGCGGGGCGCGCAGGTCCAGGTCGGAGTCGATGCGCAGCGCCGCCTTGGGCAGCTCGAACCCGCTCTCCTCCAGGGTGCGGAAGCTGGCGTACTTGCGGAAGGTGCCGGACACCTCCACGGGGTCCTTGCGGCGCTGGGAGGCCAGCAGCGCGATCAGCTCGGGCATGGCGTGCTTGCGCACCAGGAGCCACTGGACCCGCAGATCCGTCGGCAGGGCCATCACGATCTCCGGATCGATGGTGTCGAGGTAGCGGTTGGTCGCCTCGAGGAAGGCCTCGTGGAACTCCGCCGTCGCATCCGGCACCACCCGCAGGAACAGACGCAGGTCGTCGCGCAGCACGCGGTCGTCGTACTGGCGCTTGTACTCCGCGAACTCCGGTCCCGGCTGCTGGGCGAGGTAGTCGCTGACCATGCTCACGGCGGTCACCCGGTCGCGGATCGCCTGGGGCTCCTTGCGGCGCTGGGTGATCGAGGGCGCCGACTCGCCCTCGCGCAGCCGCCAGAAGTACGTCGGCTCGCCGATGATGTCGATGGCCTCGGCCTTGTAGTGGGCGGGCAGCACGACGGGGATGTCCTCGTGCAGGATGCCCTCCGGGAAGGCGAAGCCGTGCGCTTCCCAGAAGGTGCGCCGGAAGACCTTGTTGCAGGCGATGCGGTCGGCGACCAGCTTGGGGTTCGTCGATATGTGGGTGCGCTTGCGAGCCTCACCGGCGAGCATCTTCAGCAGCGGCACCTGCCAGGACCTCTCGCCCTTGAGGTGGAAGACGTTTCCGGTGGCGAGGTCCGAGCCCGACTCGTCGAGGCTGGTGACCATCAGCCGGTAGGCGTCGGGCGGAATGACGTCGTCACTGTCGACGAAGGTGAGGAACTCCGCCTCGGGGGACATGTGGGCGATGCCCGTGTTGCGGGCAGCGCCCAGCCCGGCGTTCTCCTTGCGTATGAGCTTGAACCGCGCGTCGCGGGCGGCGTACTCGCCGGCGATGGCGGCGGAGTTGTCCGGCGAACCGTCGTCCACCATCAGGACCTCGATGTCGCCGAAGGTCTGTGCCGCGAGCGAGTCAAGGCAGGCGGGCAGGTAGCGCTCGACGTTGTAGATGGGGACGATGACACTGAGCCGGGGGGCCATGGCTTGGTGGATCTCCTTTCCGGGGTCAGGCCCGCTCGACCAGTTCGAGCGCCTGGGCGGGGTTCGGTGCGTGGGAACGTTCGGCGAACGGGACGAACGGCAACGGGGTTTCCTCGCCGAGGAAGACCCGCCGCACCACGCGTTCGGCCGCGTGCCCGTCGTCGAATTCGCAGAAGCGCCGGCGGAACGCCTCCCGGCGTTCGGCCGCGTCGGGCCCGTCGTACTCGTTCGATCCGAGCAGCCTGATCAGCTCGGCCTGCGTGGTCGCCACCGCGCCGGGCGGCTCTTCCAGCAGGTTGAAGTAGGTGCCGCGGACCGCGGAGTAGATGTCCCAGTCGGGGGCGTAGATGATGATCGGCCGGTCCAGGACGGCGTAGTCGAACATCGCCGAGGAGTAGTCCGTGATCAGCGAATCCGCGGCGAGGTAGAGCTCCTCCACCCGGGCGTGCCCCGAAACGTCGACGATACGGCCGCTGCGGCGCAGCTCGGCGACGTGTGCGGAGCTGCCGTAGAAGTAGTGGCCCCGCACCAGCAGGGTCACGTCGGGCCCCAGGTCGTCGGCGAGGCGGGCGAGGTCGAGACTCGGTTTGAACCCGGGCTGGTACTCGCGGTGGGTGGGCATGTACAGGAATGCCTTGGTGCCGTCGGCCAGCCCGAGCGCGAGCCGTGCTCGGCGCACGTCGTCGGACGTGGCGTTCACGAGGATGTCGTTGCGCGGGTAGCCGGTCTCCAGGGACACGTACGAACAGGGGTACACCCGCTCCCAGACGGCGGTGGAGAACCGGTTGGAGCTGATGCTGAAGTCCCAGCGGTCACAGCGTTCGAGGAGCTTGTCGAAGTCCATGTCCGTCGAGGCCGGGTACTTGCGCTGGTCGAGGCCCATGGTCTTCAACGGCGTGCCGTGGTGGGTCTGCAGGTGGACCTGGCCCTCGCGCTTGACCACGGCGTCGGCGAAGTTCACGTTGTTGACGAGGTACTTGGCGCGGGCGAGGGCCGCCCAGTACTCGCGCGAGCCCACGCGGACGTAGTCCACGCCCTTGGGCACCAGGTCCACCGCGTCCGGCCGGATGGCCCACACGCGGCGGAGGTGCGGGGCGAGGCGGGCGAGTTCGGCGTCGATGGCCGCCGGGTTGCAGGAGACGCTGCGGCTCCAGTAGGCGGAGAACAGCGCCAGGTTCTCGTCGAGCGGCAGCCTGAGCTGGGACTGGTAGAAGACGTCCAGGGCGCCGCGCTTGGAGCGGTTGATGGCGGCACGTGTGCGGCTCTTGACCGCCTTTCGGAACTTCGTCGCGGCCGTGGCTCCGGCCATCGCCGTGTAGGCGTCCCGCGCGAGAATCGCGTACTTGTGACCACGGCCGCCGGGGGGTCGCCGGAAGTCCTGGGGGAGGTGGGTGCGGTAGTCGGCGGCCGCACGGTGGAAGAACTCCGCCCGTGCGTTCGCCGGCAGACGGTCGGGGCGGTCCAGGACGGTCAGGTAGTGGTCGACCATCTTGCGGAACAACGGCTCGCGCCACCGGGCGAGTTCGGCGTGGGTGTCGACGAAGTCGAAGACGCGGCGGTACTGGTCGAAGACGTCGAAGTGCTTGCGGCTGACGGTCTTCAGGATGTTGCCGCCCTCACGCCGCTGCCGGTACATCACGCAGACCCGGTCCAGCACGGCGATGCGCTGCGCGCTGATCATGGAGCAGAACGTCCAGGGGGCGTCCTCGTAGTACCCGGGCGGGAAGGTGAGGCCGTGGCGCACGATGAAGTCCCGGCGGTAGGCCTTGTTCCAGACGATCTGCAGCAGCTCGAGCAGTTGCGGCCGGTCGGCGAGCGAGAACACGTCCGGGCCGTCGTTCGTCAGCAGGTCCGCCCGCTGGTTGGGTCGTACCCGGCCGTCCCAGTAGGTACGGGCGTAGTCGTAGACGAGTATCTCGGGATCCCCGGTGGCGTCGAGGCGGTCGGATATCGCCCTCAGCGCGCCGTCGGCCAACGTGTCGTCACTGTCCAGGAACAACACGTAATCGCCCTGGGTCTTCTCCATCCCGGCGTTGCGTGCGCGTCCGAGCCCCACGTTCTCCGTGAGGTGGATCACACGAATCCGCGCGTCCCGTTCCGCGTAGTCGTCGAGAATCGCGCCCGAACCGTCGGGCGAGCAGTCGTCGACCGCGATGACCTCGAAGTCCGTGTAGTCCTGCCCGAGCACCGAGTCCAGGCACTCGGCGAGGTAGCCCTGCACCTTGTACGCAGGGACGACTAGAGAGAGTCTGGGCATTCTTACAACCTGTTCCGAGAACTGACCACGAGCGTGAGCTGGGACCGGAGCGCGCTCCACCCGCCGGCAGTCCGGAGCGCGCCGCCGCATCAGCGTAAAGGATTCACTTGAAGTTAGTGTGGGCACGGTAGCGGGATGGTTAGAGGATGACCACCGGCTCGAAACCTCGGGTAGAAGCGCCAGTTGCCACTTTCCAGGCGACTGGAGAACTTCCTCACACTCGCCCCCGCCCGTCTTATTTGTGGTTGTGTTCCAAATGTCGGACTCGATTTTCCGCGGGCCATGAACGAGTCTGCTTCCCAGTGACACGGATCGAGGAGGCATGCGGATGAGCTGGCTGGTCACGGGTGGCGCCGGGTACATCGGCACCCATGTGGTGCGCGCCATGACGGAGGGCGGCGAACAGGTGGTCGTGTACGACGACCTGTCGACCGGCGACGCCGACCGGGTGCCCGTCGACGTGCGACTGGTCGTGGGCAGCGTGTTGGACGCGCCTCTCCTGGAGCAGACGATTCGTGACCATGCTGTAACCGGTGTGGTGCACATCGCAGCCAAGAAGCAGGTGGGGGAGTCGGTGGAGCGGCCGCTCCACTACTACCGGGAGAACGTCACCGGTCTGCAGACTCTGCTGGAGGCGATGGCGGCCACCGGCGTCGACAGGATGGTCTTCTCCTCGTCCGCCGCCGTCTACGGCATGCCGGATGTGGATCTCGTGACGGAGGACACCCCCTGCGTGCCCATGAGCCCCTACGGCGAGACCAAGCTGATCGGCGAGTGGCTGATCAACGCCGCCGCACGGGCCCACGGTCTCAGGGCCGCTTCCCTGCGCTACTTCAACGTGGCCGGGGCCGCCTCCCCCGAACTGGCCGACTCGGGCGTCTTCAACCTCGTCCCCATGGTGTTCGAGCGGCTCGAGGACGGTGAGCCTCCCCGGATTTTCGGTGACGACTACGCCACGCCGGACGGCACCTGCGTGCGTGACTACATTCACGTCCAGGACATCGCCTCCGCCCATCTGGCGGCGGCGCGGCGCCTCGGCGCGGCCCCGGAGGGAACCGCGCTCACCCTCAACATCGGCCGCGGCGAGGGCAGTTCGGTGCGCCAGATGGTGGACCGCATCCTCAAGGTCACCGGCAACGAGCGCCTGGCGCCCGAGGTGACCGCCCGCCGCCCCGGTGATCCGGCCCGGGTGGTGGCCTCGGCGGACCGCATCCACGAGGAACTGGGGTGGACCGCCCGCCACGGCCTGGACGAGATGATCGAATCCGCCTGGCAGGGGTGGCGTCACCGGCACGCCTGAGGTCATGTGACGCCGGGCCTCGGACGGCCCCCGCGGGCTCGGGCTCGCGGGGGCCGTCTGCTGCCGTGGTTCTGCTTCCTCTGAAGTGCTCCGCGGGCTCAGGCCTGGGTGTCCTTGTAGCAGACGCCGGCCTTCAAAGCAGCGCAGTGCGCTGGGCGGAAAAGAAGAGCGTGGGATATGGACGGCCTCATCGCCGACGATGCCGAATTCCGCGAGGGCAAGGGCGACCGGAACTCCAAGGAAATCCAGTGGATGCTTCACCGTTGAGGACGCGAATACCCCTGTCATTGACAAGCGGATTTCGCTGAAGCCGTTTGCCGAACTTCGTGAGATTGGTGTGACTCAGGAATTCGCCTTTGTGGGGACGAGTTCCAGGCATAGTCACGTCGTCTTACTCTCGGTACATGAGTGGTTACTGACAGGGTACGCCCAGCTTCATCCATGAGCCCTTCGCGTCACTTGAGTCCCGTCCGAGGCCTTGCTCGGGCATGGCCCCTCTCGGCGTGCTCGTCCTCACCTTCGTCCTCGTCCGAATCCGAGCAGGACAGGTGCTTCAGAAATACCCGCTGCCGATTTCCCTCGCGATGCGAAGTTCGTATTCTGCGAGACCGTGACAGTCTCGGGCTCTCGGCAAACTCGGAGCTCACCGTTGACGAGGCGGGCGGTCGGAAATACCTGGCAGCCCTCGGCCCGGAACGGGACGGTTTCCAACCCGCGTCACGGCAAGATGCGATGAATGAGGCGAGGGCCCGGGGAAAGGTGGCATCTGGACACACGCCACAAGTGCATCAGCCACCCGAGGGCCTGCCAGTCGTGAGCTCCGGCCCCGCGCGACGGGCTCGGGCATGTCTGCCTGGTGGACGGATGCGCATCTCCCGCACCTGTTCGCGTAGATTGCGTTCGGGGCAGCCGACCGGCGTGAAGCGCACGCCATGCGCAGGTGAAGGGGACGAGACCGCAGGTGGCAGGGGCAAGGCAGGCCGTGGCGCAGGCCCATCGGATCGTAGTCAAGGTGGGCTCCTCCTCGCTGACCACGGCCGTGGGCGGGCTCGACGCCGACCGCGTCGACGCCCTCGTCGATGTGCTCGCCAAGCACCGCAGTGGCGGCGAGAAGGAGATCGTCCTGGTCTCCTCGGGCGCCATCGCCGCCGGGCTGGCACCCCTCGGTCTGCGCCGCCGCCCCAAGGACCTCGCCCGGCAACAGGCCGCCGCCAGCGTCGGACAGGGCCTGCTCGTGGCCCGTTACACCGCCTCCTTCGCCCGTCACGGCGTCCGCGTCGGCCAGGTGCTCCTCACCTCCGACGACATGAGCCGGCGCGCCCACCACCGCAACGCCTCCCGCACGCTCGACAAGCTCCTCGCGATGGGCGCGCTGCCCGTCGTCAACGAGAACGACACCGTCGCCACCGACGAGATCCGCTTCGGCGACAACGACCGGCTCGCCGCCCTCGTCGCCCACCTCGTCCACGCCGACCTGCTGGTTCTGCTGTCCGACGTGGACGGCGTCTACGACGGGGACCCCAGGAGGCCCGGCACCTCGCGGATAGCGGAGGTGCAAGGGCCGGAGGATCTCGCGCACGTCGTGATCGGCAGCGCGGGCAAGGCCGGTGTCGGTACCGGTGGCATGGTCACCAAGGTCGAGGCGGCCCGGATCGCGGCGGCCGCCGGCATCCCCGTGGTTCTGACCAGCGCGATCCACGCGTCCGACGCCCTGTCCGGCGGCGACACCGGCACGTACTTCCACCCCACCGGCAAGCGCTCCGCCGACCGGCTGCTGTGGCTGCAGCACGCCTCCACCCCGCAGGGCGCGCTCACACTCGACGACGGGGCCGTGCGCGCGGTCGTCGAGCGCCGCAAGTCGCTGCTGCCCGCCGGTATCGCGGCGGCCGAGGGCGACTTCACCGCGGGCGATCCCGTCGAACTGCGCGACAGCGAGGGACGGGCGGTGGCGCGCGGGCTCGTCAACTTCGACGCCAAGGAGATCCCCCGGCTGATCGGCCGCTCTACCCGGGAACTGGCGCGCGAACTGGGGCCCGCGTACGAACGCGAGGTCATCCACAGGGACGACCTGGTCGTCCTGCATCCGTAACGGGCCGAAAGGACAGACACCCCGGACGGCTACCGCGGCCCGGCGTCTCGCCGTCGGATGAGTGTCCGTGCTGCTCTCAGGCCTTCAAATCCGCCTTGTCTCCCATCACTACGACCGGGTGCTGCTGGGGATCGAGGGTGCGCAGCAGGTACTGCATCGCCGACTTGGACAGGCTCACGCACGCCGACGTGCCGCTGCCGTGGTCCATGTGCAGCCAGATGCTCCCGCCCTTCGACTGCCCTTGCGGCCGGGTCGGGTCATTGGGCGAAGTGCCCTTGACCCGGTTGTAGTCGATGGCGATGACGTAGTCGAAGTCGTGCCAGTAAGCCTTCTTCCAGTAGTGGGGCGCCTGGAACGATGCGGACTTGGTGTACGGCAGCTTGGCTCCCGGGTCGTCGAGCACGCCGCCCGCGTCACTCAGCGTGAACACTCCCACCGGGCTGCGCCGGTCGCCTTCGTGATGGTCCGTCGTCCAGCCCTCGCTCCCGTTGTGCGCCGCCCAGGAACGCGTCTGCTTCCAGGTGGAGCCGTGCTTGGTGAAGAGCACGACGGTCGATTCGGGGGAGTTCCTGCCCGCGCCGTAGACGGCGACCACCTGGCGGGAGCCGGCCGGTACGCGTCGCCACAGCCCGTCGCCGACGCCGGGTATTCGCTTCAGGGCGGTGTCCCCCGGCGGTGCGTTTTCGGCCCGGTCGCTGGTCGCTGCGGCGGCCCTGTGGTCCGAACTGCCGCACGCGGCCAAGGGCATCGCCAACGCACCGCAGGCAGCGACCGCCGCCGCCCGCATCGCACGATCTTTTCGCATGGGCTCCATGGTCGCAGCCCGTCCCGGACAAGTGGGTGCCGCCCCGACCTGCCGATCGCCGTCAACTCGGCTGGACTGCGGTCACGGGAACGTCCCCAGACGTCAACTGCCCGGCTCGGATGCCCTCTTACTTACTGCCGACGACCGTGTCGGGAGGCTGGGCCGGCGGGTCGACGTGCCCGTGGGCGTGCTCGCCAAGCATCGCGGCGGAGGCGAGCCGGAGATCGTGCTGGTTCTCCTCCGATGCCGTTGCCGCGGGCCTCGCCCGGTCGGCCCGAGTCGCCGCCCTTAAGGACCTTGCCCCGCTGTCGGCCGCGGCCGGTGTCAGTACCGATGGCATGGTCACTGGCACTGGGACGGGCGGTGGCGCGTGGGCTCGTCAACTTCGGCGCCAAGGAGGATCCCCCGGCTGATCGGTCGCTCGACCTGGGAACTGGCGCGCGCACCGGGGCCCGCGTACGAACGCGCGGTCATCCACAGGGACGACCTGGGCGTCGTGCACCCGTAGCGGGCCGAAAGGCCCGCCCGCGCGGTGTTCCGGTGGGATACGTTCCGTAAAACCGCCCCAAGGAGCCTTGCGGCCTGCTCCACTTTGTCTCGGGGATGTGTCTCGGGGACCCATTCCGCACGAGTACCGGGTAAGGAGGCCGTCGTGAGACGAGTGCGCCCTGGGGTGACGGCGTTCCGCGGTCGCGGTGCCTCCGGTGCCTCTCGCGACGGTGGTGCTCCCCGCACGGCCGGTGAGGAGCGCACCCTGGTCGGCGTCGCTGCCGGGGAAGCGTACGAGGAGCCCGGCGACGTCCCGCGTCTGTGGCACGTCACCTTGAGCGTCTCCGGCGACGAGGCACCCCTGGAGGAGGTCCGGCGGGCCTTGGAGCAGCTCGCCCACGACCACCCCTTCCTGTTGACCAGCCGCTACGCGGGCGACCACGCGGAGATCCGCTACTGGGAGGAGGCCCGCGACCTGCACGACGCCGCGGCGGTCGCGCTGCGCCTGTGGGGTGAGCACCGTCAGAGCGCGGGGCTCCCGCCCTGGGAGATCGTCGGCCTCGAGGTCATCGACCGCGAGACCTACCACCAGCGCGTCGCCGAGGGGTACGGACCACCGCCGGCGACACCGGTCGGAGTTCACCCGTTTTGAGCCTGTCTCGGTGCGTGGAATGAGCCGTGGACGCCTCCGCCCGGAGCACTACCCTTCCTCTATGACGACGCTCTCGCCGTACGACTCCATGTCCCCGGTCGCCCAGGCCGCCTACCGCGCCCAGGCCGCCGCCGCCGACCTCGCGCCGCTGCCGAGGGCCGAGAAGGACGACGCGCTGCTCGCCGTCGCGGACGCGCTGGAGGTCCGTACGAGCGAGATCGTCGAGGCGAACGCCCGGGACATCTCCAAGGCCCGCGAGGCAGGCACCAGTGAGGCGATCATCGACCGGCTCACGCTCACGCCCGAGCGGATCCGGGCCATCGCCTCGGACGTCCGGGACGTCGCCGCCCTGCCCGACCCGGTCGGCGAGGTCGTCCGCGGCTCCACCCTTCCCAACGGCATCGACCTGCGCCAGGTCCGGGTGCCGCTCGGCGTGGTGGGGATCATCTACGAGGCCCGGCCGAACGTGACCGTGGACGCCGCCGCGCTGTGCCTGAAGTCCGGGAACGCGGTGCTGCTGCGCGGCTCGTCCTCCGCGTACGAGTCGAACACCGCCCTCGTGCGGGTCCTGCGCGACGCCGTGGGGGGCTCAGGGCTGCCCGCAGACGCCGTGCAGCTCGTGCCCGGCGAGGGCCGCGAGTCGGTGCGCGAGCTGATGCGCGCCCGCGGCCTGGTCGACGTACTCATCCCGCGCGGCGGCGCCTCCTTGATCCGCACGGTCGTCGAGGAGTCCACGGTCCCGGTGATCGAGACCGGCACCGGCAACTGCCACGTCTACGTCGACGCCCAGGCCGACATCGAGATGGCGATCGACATCCTGATCAACTCCAAGGCCCAGCGTGTGAGCGTGTGCAACGCCGCCGAGACGCTGCTCGTCCACCAGGACATCGCCGCCGAGTTCCTGCCGCGCGCCCTGGACGCCCTCGCGGAGGCCGGGGTCACCGTGCACGCCGACGAGCGGGTGATGGCCTACGCCAAGGACTCCCGGGCCACGGTGGTGGAGGCCACGCCCGAGGACTGGGACACCGAGTACCTCTCGTACGACATCGCCGCCGCGGTCGTGGACTCCCTGGACAAGGCCGTACAGCACATCCGGCTGTGGAGCTCCGGTCACACCGAGGCGATCGTCACCACCTCGCAGCAGGCGGCTCGCCGGTTCACCCAGTTGGTCGATTCGACCACGGTCGCCGTGAACGCGTCGACGCGCTTCACGGACGGTGGTCAGTTCGGCTTCGGCGCGGAGATCGGCATCTCCACGCAGAAGCTGCACGCAAGGGGCCCGATGGGCCTGCCGGAGCTGACGAGCACGAAGTACATCGTGACCGGGGACGGGCACGTACGGCGCTGAGCGGGCGCTCGGTACGGATCACCGGTGGCTCCTGGCGGCCACCTGTGAACCGTCTCGCCAGGTGGATGAAATTCCTTACCGTCTGCCCAAATTGACCCCCCAGGTCTACTCTGGATCCGTGCCGGAGGACGTGGGGGGCACGCCGTTTGGTGACGGCCGGGAGCCCGACGACGACCGCGACCGCGGAGGTATGGACGAAGAGTTCGCCTCCGTGGTGTTCGACGAGGCCTTCGTCCGGGCCGCCGTGGTGCACGAGCCGACGGCCGTGGAGAGGCTTCTCGCCGCCGCCCAGGCCCGCACCGAGGCCCAGGAGGCCGAGGCGCGCCGGGCGCACGCCCGGGGCGCACGCGGCGACGACGAGCGCTACGAGGACGGATTCGGCCCCGACGAGGGCGGTGAATTCGGCCACGGCAGGGATCTGGACGACCTGGACGACACGGAGATCCTCGGGGGCCGCTACGGCGCGCCGGGCACGTACGGCAGGGGATACGGCAAGGGGGCCCGCTGGCACCGCCCGGTCGCCTGGATGCTCGCCCTCGTGATGGGCATAGGCATGGTCGCGCTGGCGTTCGCCGCGGTGTACCGGGGCGCGTCCTCGGGCCGCCAGGAACAGGTCCCGCCGCCCGCCACGACCGGTCTGGAGCAGGGCCAGGAAGCGAGCGCCGGCACGGGTCCCTCGGCCTCCGCGGACTACTCGCGCCCGGCGTTCTCGGCGGAGCCCCGGACCCCCTGAGGCCGCACACGACGGTGTTCGACTTCCGTTCGAAAAACCTGGTGAGAACCTGTCAGAACTTGTCGTGTACCAGGGCGTTTACCTGAGCTCCGGGAGACCTACTCTGAAGGTATGGGCGGGCCTGGAGACCCACCTGAGGGGACACCCGAGGGCGCTCCCGGTGGTGGCGAGGACGAGTACCGATCCGTCGTGTTCGACGAATCGTTCGTCAGGGCTGCCCGCCTCCAGGAGTACTCCGCGCGAGAGCGGATGGCCGACCACGCCCCGGCCGTACGCCGCCGCCCGCCGCTGCGTCGGGGACTGTCCCGGCAGGCGCTGATCCTCGTACTGCTGATAGCCGTCGCCTTCGGCACCGCGGTCTACATGGGGGTGCGCCACCCCTATCCGGCGTCCAAGGCGCAGACCGTCGAGCCGCTGCGCATGACGGTGATACCCCTCGCCCCGCAGTCCGCCGTACCCGGCTCCACCGACCCCGAGGCGCTCATCGCGCACAGCCCCGCCGCCCAGTTCCGTGTCGGCGCCGAGGGCATCACGCTTCCCGCCGTCCGGCGCACCGCACACTTCTCCGACAGTCAGATCGTGGCCGCGCTGACCACCGCGAAGGACTACCTTGTCGAGTCCTCGCTGGACCCGGCCGTCCTCACCGGCGGTGCCGTGCGCCCCGTCCGCGTGCTGCTCGACCCGCAGCAGCTGGACCAGTTCGATCAGAGTTTCGATCACCCGGCCGCGGACGGGCGGCATTCGCCCACCGGCTGGCTGGTCCGCTTCGACCCCACCCGCGCCCAGCTGGCCGACCGCAACATCCGAGTCCAGGGCACGCTGCAGGCGGCGGAGACCAACTCCGACACCCTGGAGGTCACCTCCGACCACACCCTGGTGTACGCGCTGAAGCCGACCGGCGCCGACGCGAAGGCACGGGCGTCGCTCTTCACCGTGCGGCGTGAGCTGACCTTCCGCTTCGACCGCGACGACCTGCGCATGCACCAGGCCGAACTGGTCGCCTCCTACCTCCAGGCCGGCCCGCTCGCCTGCGCCGAGGACGTCGCGAACCACCTGCACCCGCTGCTCGCGGGCCGGACGGCCAAGGCAGGCGGCCCGGCCGGCACCGACCCCTACGCGACGGGCAGCGCCACGGCCCTGTGCGGCACCCTGGCGAGGAGCGCAGAGCCGAAGGTCTAGCGACACGGTCCGAGGTCTGTGGGCGGGGGCCGGTGAGAGGGGCGGGGCTTTCGGGGGGCGGCTGGGGGCGCATTGGGGGTTTCCGGCGGCCTGGCCTCCCCCGTCCCTGGCGGCACCGATCGGGAGACCGTGGCGGCCTGGCGGGTTCTTCTTCCGTCGGTCGGGGCGGCCCGGCCTCCCTGGCCCCGAGTGGGGCCAGGGAGGCCTCTGTGAGGGCCGGGCGAAGGGCATCCCGTAGGGGTTTGCCGCGGGGCTCCGGGCCGTGGTGAGCCCTGGGGCGCTCAGGCGTCGTTGCCGTCGGTCTCCTCGTCGTCCGGGTGAGCGTCGCGCGGCTCGCGCGGGGCGTCCTTCGGGGCGCTGCTCGCGAAGCCGGCGAAGCCGCGCCGTACCCGGCCGCCGAGGTCGCCCGCGCCGCCCGCGATGTCGCTGACCAGCTTCATCAGCGGGTCCTTGGACTCCCGCACCTCGTTCGCGTAGCTGGCCGCCGACTGCCGGAAGGAGTCCGACACCGAGGTGTCCCCGTCCTCGGTGCGCCGGGGATAGTGACCGTCCATGATCCGCTGGTGGTCACGGGAGGCGGCCCACTTCTTCAGCTCGGCCGCGCGGACCGCGGTGAAGGGGTGGGTGCGCGGCAGCACGTTGAGGATCTTGAGCACCGAGTCCCGCAGATCGCCCCCGGCCTCGTACTCCTCGGCCTGCTCCAGGAACGCGTCCACGTTCATCTCGTGCAGATGGTTCCCGCCGGCAATCTTCATCAGCCCCCGCATCGAGGCCTGCAGATCCTGCCCGACCAGCAGTCCGGCCCGGTCGGCCGAGAGCTCCGACTTGCGGAACCACTCCCGCAGCGCGGTCACGATCGCCATGATCGCGACGTTGCCCAGCGGGATCCAGGCGACCCGGATCGCGAGGTTGGTCAGAAACAGCAGGATGGTGCGGTAGACCGCGTGGCCGGACAGCGCGTGGCCGACCTCGTGCCCGACGACCGCCCGCATCTCCTCCTCGTCCAGGAGCTCCACGAGCCCGGTCGTCACGACGATGATCGGCTCGTCGAGGCCGATACACATCGCGTTCGGCTGCGGATCCTGGGTGACGTACATCGGTGGGACCTTCTCCAGGTCCAGGATGTAACAGGCGTCCCACAGCATCCCGTTGAGATGGGCGAACTGCGCGTCCGAGACCCGCACCGAGTCGGACAGGAACAGCAGCCGCAGGCTGCGTTCGGGCAGCAGACCACTGAGCGCCTTGAAGACCGTGTCGAAGCCGCTGAGCTTGCGCAGGGCCACCAGGGCCGAACGGTCCGCCGGGTGTTCGTACGCGCGCGAGGAGATCCCCGGAAAACGCCTGCGCTGCCTGCTGGGCACGTGCTCGTGCCCGTTCTGCTCATGACCGTGGTCGGACATGTGTTCCCCCATGTGTCTGGTGACCCACTGTGCGATTGATCATCGGGCCACCGCTCGGTGGGTGACTGCGTGGTGTGCGACGCCCGATGTGCCCCCGAAGCGGGGTCCAGCCTAGGCGGAGATACCGTGACAGGGCAGCACACTGTAAGGAGCGATCCCATGGAGCACATTTCCGCCACCTGGCTCACGGAAGCCGCGATGGCTGCCGACCGGCAGGGCTCGGGCAACCTGCTCCGTGTCGTGCTGATCGTGATGGTCCTCGGCACCGCCCTGACCGCGTGGTTCCTGCTGCGGGGATACAGGCGCAAGGACGACTGACGGCCGTGGCGGCCCCCACGACCCGCCACGGCACCTCCGGCCCGCCCCCCGGCCCGTTCCGCGCCCGGAGGGCAAGCGCCCTTCCCAACGGCGGAGTCGGCGTGATCGGTGGCGAGGCGCCCGCTTACGATGAGCCGACGTCTTTATCCCGCCCACACCGGATAGGTTCTGCCGAAGATGAGCTTCCACAGCACCGCAGCCCAGTTGGCCACCCTCGCCGAGGGCGAAGGCGAACGCCACGCGAGCATCAGCCCCTTCATGACCGGCGGAGGCGCCCTCGTCATCCTCCTCCTGTTGCTGTGGATCACCACTCGCTTCAACCGCGACCGCTGAGCCCGGCAAAGTGCCTGGTCCCGGCCGTTCGCGGGGGCCTGACGGACGGGCTCCGGCGGACGGGCCGGTAGGGTCTGGACGCATGGGAGAGCAGCACATGCCCACCGGTCCGGCGACGGGCCCGGGACCCGGCCCCGGAAACGGGCCGTCGAACCCGGGCAAACGCCGTCTGGGCGTCATGGGCGGAACCTTTGACCCGATCCACCACGGGCACCTCGTCGCGGCCAGTGAGGTGGCCGCGCAGTTCCACCTCGACGAGGTGGTGTTCGTGCCCACGGGGCAGCCGTGGCAGAAGACCGACCGCAAGGTCAGCCCGGCCGAGGACCGCTATCTGATGACGGTCATCGCGACCGCCGAGAACCCCCAGTTCTCGGTCAGCCGCATCGACATCGACCGTGGCGGCCCCACCTACACCACGGACACCCTGCGCGACCTGAAGGCTCTCAACCCCGACACCGACCTCTTCTTCATCACCGGTGCCGACGCGCTGGGCCAGATCCTCACGTGGCGTTACACGGACGAACTGTTCTCCCTCGCGCACTTCATCGGCGTCACCCGCCCCGGCCACCCCCTGACCGACCCGGGCCTTCCCGAGGGTGGTGTCTCGCTCATCGAAGTTCCCGCTCTCGCCATCTCGTCCACAGACTGCCGTGCGAGAGTCGCCAACGGCGAACCCGTCTGGTATCTGGTGCCGGACGGCGTGGTGCGCTACATCGACAAGCGTCAGCTGTACCGCGGCGAGTGAGCCGAGAGGGGCACCGGTGAACGACCGATACGACGAGTACGCGGGCGGCGACCAGTACGAACTCGTCGGCTATGACGAGTTCGGGCAGCCTGTGTACCGGCAGGTGCCCGCCCAGCAGACCCCGCAGGGCTACGACCCGTACGGCACACAGCAGCAACAACAGCCCCAGGGCTACGGCTACGACCCGTACGGAAACGGCCAGCAGCAGTCCCAGGCGCCGTACCACACCGGCCGGCAGAGGCCCGTGCCCCCGCATCACACCGGCCAGCAGCCGTCCGTCGCCTCGTACGACCCCTACGCCCCGTACGGGACCGCCGCCGACGGCTACGACCCCTACGGCCGGACCGCAACGAGCGGGCAGCAGCCGCGCGTTGCGGAACAGACCGCCCACATCCCCCAGCAGGCGGGGCCCGCCGACCGCGGTCCTGGGCGCGCGGGCGGTACGGCCGGTTTCCCCGGCCACGACGGCGCGGACGGACGAACGGACACCTCCCCGGGGAGGGAGGCGCACGGCGACGGCGACTACCGCACCGAGCAGTTCGCCTTCGTCGAGGAGCCCGACGGAGAATCCGAAGACGTCATCGACTGGCTGCAGTTCACCGAGAACCGCACCGAGCGCCGCGAGGAGGCCAGGCGGCGCGCCCGCAGCCGGATCGTCACGCTCGTCGTGGTCCTCGCCCTGGTGGCTGTCGGCGGTGTCGGCTACCTCTGGTACACGGGCAGGCTGCCCGGCACCTCCTCCGGCGGCAAGTCCGGTGCCACGGCGACGGCCGTCGGCGCCCAGAACCGCGACGTGATCGTCGTCCACCTGCACAACACCAAGGGCGGCGGCACCTCCACCGCGCTGCTCGTCGACAACACCACCACCAAGCAGGGCGCCACCGTCCTGCTGCCCAACTCCCTTGCCCTGACCTCCGACGACGGCACCACGACCACCCTCGGCAAGTCGGTCGCCGACGACGGCTCCTCCGGCACCAGCGACGCCATCGACTCCGTCCTGGGCACCAAGGTCGAGGGCACCTGGCGCCTCGACACCCCGTACCTGAACAACCTCGTCGAACTCGTCGGCAACGTCGTGGTCACCACCAACGCCGACGTCCCCGACCCCGACGCCAAGAAGAAGGGCGGCGCCCCCCTCGTGCACAAGGGGGAGGACCAGACCCTGAGCGGCAAGATGGCCGTCGCGTACGCCACCTACCGCGCCTCCGGAGAGTCCCAGGACGCCCAGCTGGAGCGGTTCGGCCAGGTCATGCAGGGCGTGCTGCGCAAGATGTCCTCGGATCCGCAGGCCGCGACGACCACCGTGCAGACACTTGCCCAGATCCTCGACCCCTCCCTGACCGACAAGGATCTCGGCACCTTCCTGGCCAAGCTCGCCGACCACGCCAAGGGGGGCGACTACAAGACCGAACTGCTGCCGGTCCAGTCCGACGGAACCATCGGTGAGAAGGCCACCGACACTGTGGTCAAGACCCTGCTCGGCGGCACTGTGAAGAGCCCCGAGGCCGGCGACGCCGTCCGGGTGGGCATCAAGAACGCCACCGGCTCCAAGACCGCCGGCGAGCAGGCCCGCGTCAGCCTCGTCAACGGCGGCTACACCTTCATCGACGCCGGCACCGGCACCGCCCTGGCTGCGTCCCAGGTCGTCTACGCCGACGACGGCGACAAGGAGAACGCGATCGAGGTCGCCAAGACGCTGGGGCTGCCCACCAGCTCCGTGCAGAAGGGCAAGATCGCGACCAGTGCCGATGTCTCGGTCGTCCTCGGCCAGAACTACAAGACGTCGTCGTGACGCGGGCCACACCCCGGACGCCGGGGTGTGCTCCGTCAATCACGTCGGGTGTCGTCGGCGGTCCGTGAGACCCTTGAGGTATCACTGACCGCCGACGGAAAGCCTCGTAGTGACCGCAACGGACCGCTCTCTCGAGCTCATCAACACCGCCGCCCAGGCGGCCGCCGACAAGCTCGCGCACGACATCATCGCCTACGACGTCAGCGACGTGCTGTCGATCACGGACGCGTTCCTGCTGGCGTCCGCGCCCAACGACCGCCAGGTCAAGTCGATCGTCGACGAGATCGAGGATCGGCTGAACAAGGAACTCGGCGCAAAGCCGGTGCGCCGCGAGGGTGACCGCGAGGCCCGCTGGGTGCTGCTGGACTACGTCGACATCGTGGTGCACGTCCAGCACAGCGAGGAGCGGGTCTTCTACGCACTGGAGCGGCTGTGGAAGGACTGCCCCGAGCTGGAGCTGCCCGCAGACGCCAAGGCGACCCGGGGCAAGGCCGCGGAGCACGCCCGGCTGCAGGCCGCCGAGGACGCCGCCGCGCTCAACGCCGAGCTGGGTGGGGAGCTGCGGTGACGGCCCAGGGCGTCGACACCGGGAAGAAGGGCCGGGGCCGCCGCCTCATCCTGTGGCGGCACGGCCAGACGTCATGGAACGTGGAGCGCCGCTTCCAGGGCTCCACGGACGTCGAGCTGACCGAGACCGGCGTCGGCCAGGCGCGCCGCTCCGCCCGTCTGCTCGCCTCCCTCAAGCCGGACGCCATCGTCGCCTCCGACCTCAAGCGCGCCGCCGCCACTGCCGCCGAGCTGGCCGTGCTCACGGACCTCGAGGTCACCCACGACGAGGGCCTGCGCGAGACCTACGCGGGCGTCTGGCAGGGGCTGACCCACGAGGAGATCATCGCCCGGCACGGCGAGGAGTACGCCGCCTGGAAGCGCGGTGAGCCCGTCCGCCGCGGCGGCGGCGAACTGGAGACGGAGGTCGCCGAACGTGCCGCCCCCGTGGTGCTGCGGCACGCCGAGAAGCTCCCCGAGGACGGCACCCTCGTGGTGGTCAGCCACGGCGGCACGATCCGCACCACCATCGGCCGACTGCTCGGCCTCGAGTCCCGCCATTGGGAGAGCCTCGGCGGTCTCTCCAACTGCTGCTGGTCCGTGCTCGGCGAAGGTGTGCGCGGCTGGCGCCTTCTGGAGCACAACGCGGGCACGCTGCCGGAACCGGTCCTCGGTGACGACGACTGACACCTCCTCACCCGGTGCCGGGACCCGGATTTCACTTTCCGGCAGGCCGCAGGCTAAAGTTCTTCTTGTTCGCCCCGCCGAGCGGGAAGAACACGCGGGGCTATAGCTCAGTTGGTAGAGCGCCTGCATGGCATGCAGGAGGTCAGGAGTTCAATTCTCCTTAGCTCCACGGATCGACACCCTCGAGTCGTCAAAGATCGACAGAGAATCCCGTCCTCCAGGGGCGGGATTTTTCGTGTTCGGGGTGCCACACATCACATCGGCCGGCGCCCTTTCGCACGGCGGCCACAGCCGCTGCTTCCGCTCCCGGCATCAGCAACTCGCCCACCGCCGCACGCCCTACAGCCCCGCCGCACGTGAACTCGCCCTCCGTTGGGGCGCCCAGGCCGACGCCCGCCCCTTGCACACGGGCAGTGGCGCGACGTCGGCTCCGCTCAGACCCCCGGTGCCGCCGCCCTCATCGCGGCCGGACTCGACGAAGACCTTGCCGAACGGCGGCATCACGGCTTTCGGCCGTTTCGCCGACGGTGTCGGACTCTCACCAGGGCGAGTACGCAAGCGGCCAGGGCAATGGCTCCGGCGGCTGCTGCGTAGAGGGATGCGCGGGATCTGGCCTTCGCCTCGGTGAGCGTCACGGTTGCTGTGCTCGTCCGTTCCACGGGTCCGCTCCGCAGCGTCAGCTTGGCTTTCCAAGGACCGTCGGGCAGGCGTGGATCAAGGGCAACGGTGACGGTGCCCGTTCCGTGCGGGGCGAGTGTGAGACCGGAATCCATGGGGAAGGGGCCTGCGCTGGTGCCGCCGGGGCCTTCGCGAAGCTCGAGCGTCCCGTTAAGGTCCACGGCTCGCCCGCCAAGGTTGCGGACGGCTGCGGTGAGGCTGGGGCGGCCCTGTTTGTCACGCGCGCCCTTCATCTTCTCGATCTTGAAGTCTGAGAGGGACTCTCCGCCGGGCCCGATGTCCAAGTAGATCCGCAGGCCCACGCGGGTGATGCTGCCGATGTTGTGGGTGGCGTCCGCGGCCACGCTGTTCTCGGCCCATACGACGGCGTAGCGCTCTCCGGCTTGCGCGGTCCGCGCCACATTGGTCGTGATTTCGGCCTTGGCTTTCGAGTGCGGGTCCAGGATCACGAAGGAGGGTTTGACGCGGGTCCACTGAGTCAGTTCGTTCGGTGTGCGCTTCGCGGCGAAGGTGAACCCGTTGTTCTCGATGGAGGCGGCGGCCGCGTACAGGTCGATGCGGCGTGCGGCGGACGACTTGTTCGAGATCTCGATGCCGCGCTTGATCGTCGTGCCTGGCCTGAGGTGGTCGACGATGTACATCCGTGCCCGGGGGTCGACCGCCGCGCGACGGGGGCTTCGAGGAGCCGGATACCGATGGATCCCGGCCCCTTGTCCTCAGCTGTCGCTGAGGCGATGCCGGCCGGAGTAGGGAAACCCAGGGCGATCGTCGCCGCGGTCAGAGCCGCGACGACGATCAGGGTGAAGCTGCGGCGCTGGGGCGACGATTCACGCCACAGAATGGGTCACCGTCCCGGTGTAGGTGCCGGCGACCGCGTCTGCGGGGACGGCGACGTCCAGGGTGGGGTTCCAACTGACGGAGTTGTTACCGGAACCGCTCGGCTTGCTGAAGGCGGTCCGGGCGGAGGCGAGCGTTCCCGCTGTGCCCGGAGTGAACGGCCCGTTGACGGGGGAGATTGCCGATCCGGGTGTGCAGGTCGTGGCGCTGCCGGTGATGGGGCTGCCACCGGGGGTGGTGAAGGCGTCGGTCAGTGAGGCCGTGGCCACCCAGCTGGCATCGGCCAGCGAACGCTGGTCGTCCACTGTGACCTGGCCGAGCTGGCCCGTGGCGGTATTGCCCGGGCTGACCGCGCTCAGGGTGGCCGAATAGGGAACGGCAATGGTCAGGCCGTCCGTGGGGGTGACCTGGAAGGTGGTCACCACGTCTCCCTGGTCCGGGGAGGCCGCCTCGCCTAGGGGACCGCCGCCGACGGTGAGGAGGGTGGGGCCGGCCGTGTCGGTGGAGGTGTCGATCACTGACACGTTGTTGGAGCCGGTGTTCGTGATGTATGCCTTGGCGCCGTCCCCGGTGAACGCCACCCCGCTCGGGCCGGTGCCGATGTTGGTGGTGACGGTGGAGGAGACGGCGTCAGTGCTGGTGTTGATGACCGACACGCTGTCCGAGCCGTTGTTCACGACGTAGGCTTTGGCGCCGTTGGGAGCCACGGCCACCCCTCGGGGGTTGGTGCCGACGGCGATCGTCCCGGTGACACTGTCGGTCGCTGTGTTGATCACGGACACGTCGTTCGAAGTGTTGTTCGTGACGTAGGCCTTGGCGCCGTTGGGGGTCACGGCCACCGTGGAGGGATTCGTGCCGACGTTGATGGTGGTGCTGACGGTGTCGGTCGCGGTGTCGATCACCGACAGACTGTTGCCGTTGAGGTTGGCGACGTAGGCTTTGGCGCCGTCGGGGGTCACGGCCACCCCGACGGGAGTATTGCCGACAGTGATGGTGCCGGTGACGCTGTCGTTCGTGGTGTTGATCAACGAAACGGTGCCGTCGGTGGAATTGACCACATAGAGAAAGTCCGATGGGGCGGCGGCTGCAGAAGGTGCAGCGACCATGGACAGGGCCAGCGAGGCCTGCACCATCAAACCCACCACGGACCGTCGCCTGGCCGATACGGGCTTCTCCCTTCGCTGCCTGAACCATCTGGCAGGGCAAAATCCGAGCACGGAGACCTCCGCATCCACGATGAAGACGCCCGGCAAACACCGAGACGTCAAGATCATCTGCGATGACTCGAAGGTCAATTTAGGGGTATTTGTTACTGCATTACCGCGATATCAGAAATTGAACTCAGGCGTGTTGTATTCTTATTGTATGCACAATTGATCCTGATGTTCCCTGATTCCTGGAATTACCTGTGTTCTGGAAATCCGGAAAACAGGGGCGGTCCACTGACGAGCTCAAGCCACTGAATGCGTCACCACGCCTCGGTAGACGTCGGCCACCCCGGCTTCGGGCACATGGACCTTCAAGGTGGGGTTCCAGGCGACAGAGTTGCTGCCGTGACCACCGGGATGGCTGAACGCCATACGGAAGTGGGCGAGGGTCCCGGGGTGGCCGGGGACGAACGGTCCGTTGAACGCATCGATCGCCGCTCCGGGGCGGTACAGCACATGTCGTCCGGAGATCGTCTCATGGGGGCCGGGTCGACCGGCCGAGAAGTCCCGGCTCACGGTGACGGTGGCAATCCACGCGGCATCCCGCGCGGCCCGCTCGTCGGTGACGCGAACCTCACCGAGCCGACCGGAGGCAGTGCCCCCGGGTGTACATCGGACAGCATGGCCGCGCAGGGGGCGGACACGTACAGACCTCCCGACGCGACCACCTCGAACCTCACCCGGGTGTCCGCACTGTCGGCCGCGTCACCCGAGTCGGCCGGTGCGGCGCCGAGCGCGGCGATCGCCCCGGCCGCGACGATGACACCTTTCGTCAGGGACATTCCCCTGCTGTTGCTGCTTGTCATAGGCGCACGGTATATAGCAATAACTGATTATTCGCACTTTATGTCGCCAAATGGAGGAATCCGGTCCCCCGGAGTAAGACGTTGACCGCAACGCCGGGCACCTCAGGGTTTGCGACCCCCGGGTGGTGAGCCGCAGTGGCGGTCTTCGGCACACTCTTCTTGAACCGGCTTGAGTCACTTGGGGTCCCCGGGGCGTATACCTCTTCGGACGCGCTCCTCGTGTGCATGTACGCGCTGGCCGCGACGGCCACGCTGGGTGCCGTGTCCGGACTGGTACGAAGGCGTCGCTGACCGTATTGGCCCGGCCGTGGCAGAATCAAACGGCCGGAAGGGGGCGCGGCCCGACGGGAGGGAGTAGCGATGCCTGCGAGCATCCGCGGGGAGGTCCATGATCTCCTCGCAGTGGCGGTGACACGTCAGAAGGCTACCCTCCTCGACTGTCCTTCCTGCGGCTCGTCCCACGTCGCCCAGGTCCTCGGCGACAACGGTGGAATCTCCTACGTGTGCACGGCCTGCGGCCACAGCTGGAGCTGATCGATGGGTGCACACAGGCGGAAGTGCGACTGGTGTGGCAGCGGCACGCCGATCGTCCGGGACATGGAACCGGTCAACCCCGACTACCAGTACTGGTGCGAGGAATGCGCACGGGCGCTGATCATAAAGGGGGACCCGATCGAGACCTACCGGGAACTGGAGGGGGAGCCGATCTACGGCCGCCTCCTCGACGACCACTGCACGCTCAAACGCTTCTATTCGTTCGCCACGGCCTGACCCGGGGGTCGTGGACACGGACAGGGAGCCGAGGTCAGCCCCGGTATCCGTGCGGACGACCCCGTGTGCGTGCGGAACGGAAACGATTTGGTGTTCCACCCGGAGGACCGTGTAATGTTGGCGTCGCCGCCGGGGAAACCGGGCGACACGGTCAGCATGCGGCTCCGCCGCGTGGCCGCAAGGGGCTATAGCTCAGTTGGTAGAGCGCCTGCATGGCATGCAGGAGGTCAGGAGTTCAATTCTCCTTAGCTCCACAGGACTTGAAGGCGGTCCGTCCCATCGGATGGACCGCCTTCGGCGTATGCGGGAGTCGTTCCGCGCGGCGGGGGCGCGGCGGGCCACCCCGCTCGGGGTGGCCCGTGGGCAGCGTGCTCGGGGTGGCCCGTGGGCGGCGTGCTCAGCGGCCGAGGGCGCGGCGTCCGCGGCCCTGAGACAGCACCGGAAGGTTGCGTGACGGCGCGGCGGACCGGGTGTCCTCCTCGATCCGCAGCGCGAGGGCCGGGCAGCGGCGTACGGCCCGCAGTGCCTTCGCCTCCGCGTACAGCGGCACGGGCGCCTGCGCGACCGTCGGGAAGCCGTCGGCGCCGAGTTCGAAGACCTCCGGGAGGATGTCCGCGCACAGGCCGTGGCCGCGGCACAGCGTCCAGTCGACGAAGATCTTCTGCCGGCTGGCACCGGCCTCGGGCTCGGCCTGGCCGCCGCCCGGGATGCCCGTGGGCGCCCTGCCGCCCTCGAAGAGCGGCAGCACGCCCTCCACAGGTCTGCCGCAGCCGTTGCCGAGGACGTGTGCCGCCAGGTCGTCCGTGAAGGCCTTGATGGTCGATTCCAGGAACATCGCCGAGCCGTCCGGGTGCGAGCACGCACCGCGCCTCTTCACGGCCTTGGCGACCTGCTTCAGGGCCTCGAGCGCGGCGGGACCGCCGCCGTTGAGGATGTCCTCCATGCCGCGGGCCGCGGCGGGCAGGCCGAGGTAGCAGGGACCGCACTGGCCCGCGCTCTCCTCGGCCAGCCACTTGGCCACCTGCAGGGACTCGCCCAGCGGGCACGTCTCCTGGCTGATGGGCAGGATCGCGCCGGCGCCGAGCGAGCCGCCGACGGCGTCCAGGGAGTTGCGCGAGACGATCGCCTCGTTGACCGTCGCCGCGTCGATCCACTTGCCGTGGTAGCCGCCGGTCAGCACACCCTGCGGCACCGGCGGGGCACCGGCCAGCTGGAGCACGTACCGCAGCGGCACACCCGTGGGGACCTCGATCACCATGGGGCGGTTGACCGCGCCCGAGACGGTGAGCATGACGGTGCCGGGTTCGTCGTAGAGACCGGTGTTGCAGTAGCGCTCGGCTCCGATGCGCGCCGCGATCGCCAACTGGGCGAACGTCTCGGCGTTCGACAGCAGCGTGGGGGCGCCGCCGACGCCGCTCTGCGAGGCACTGGTCTTGCGGCCCGGCGGGATCGCCGGACCGCCGTCGATGGAGCGGATCAGCGACGCGGCGGCGCCGGTGACCATCCGCACCGGATTGCGCTGCACGCGCGCGCGTATGGGCGCGCCGCGCCGGTCACTGAGGCCGCGCTCGGCCAGCGCCTGCTCCATCGACCGCTCGGTGGAGGCCCGCGTCACGCCGACCACGAGCGTCCGCGCGCCGAGGGCCTCGGCGACCAGCAGAGCGCCGTCCAGGATGAGGTGCGGGGCACGGTTGATCAGCACCGTGTCCTTGCGGCAGGCCGGTTCGTCCTCGCTCCCGTTGACGACGACCACCGGCCGGATGCCGCGGCGGATCGCCGACTCGGCGACCGACCGCAGTTTCTTGTGGAAGGGGAAGCCGGCGCCGCCGCGCCCCTTCAGGGAGATCTGTTCGGCCAGCTGTGCGAGCTGTTCGCCGCCCATCGGCTCGAGCGGGCCGTGCACCTTCAGGTGCATCGGCAGGTCGAGTCTCTCGACAAGGTCGAAGCCCGACGTGAGCTGCGGAAGTCCGACCACGCGGACTTCTGGGACGTCGGGCAGGGCCTCGTTCACTTAAAGCCTCCGGAAGGCGCGTTCCAGGGTTCGCCGGTACCCGGCGTGTCGTAGGCGCCGGGCAGCGTTTCAGTGGCGGGACCGCTGTTGTACGTGTTGTTCGGGTTGTACGGGCCGTAGGGGCTGTTCGTCTCACTCGTGTCGTACATCTCACCCCCGCCGTACCCGTCGTATCCGGAATTTCCGTAGGCCGGGATGGTGTATCCGGTGTCCTGAAGCGGGTCGTACGCGGATGGCGGCGCCTCGCCGACCGGCGGCGGGGAGGGGATCGGCCAGCTGCCCGAGGTGCTGCCGGAGCCGTCGACCCGCGGCATCGCCTCCGTGGCCTGCATGTCGAGCGGCAGGTCCATGCGCTGGGTCGCGTCGGGTGTCATCGGGCCCTGTGCGCGAGGGGCGGCCGACATGGCACGGTAGGCGGCCGCGAAGCCGTTGCCGGTCTCCGGGGTCATGGTGCGGGCCGGAGGGGCGTCGTAGAGGGGCGCGGTGGGCTGTGAGGGGATCAGGCCCCCGTCGGCCGCGCCGCGGCCTGCCGGGCGCGCTCCGAAGCCCGCCATGGCGGCCGCGGCCTCCGCGTTGCGTGCGCGGCTGGCGTCCAGTTCGTCGCGCCCCGGCCTGTCGCCGGTTCCGACGATCGCGAAGATCCGGTCGGCCACCTTCCGCTTGAACGGGCGCGGTGCCGCGCGCAGGGCCAGCGCCGCCATGACCCCGAGCAGGCAGAGCTCGTACGACACCATGAAGAACGGTTTCGCCGCCCGTCCCGCGTACAGGCCGTGGATCAGTGCGGCGCACCAGGACGGGTAGGCCAGCATGTGCATCGCCCGCCAGCGCGCCGCGACCGGCGCCGGAGAGGCGAAGTTGCTGCGCAGTGCTCCGGTGACTCCCACGAAGATCATGAGCAGGCCCGCCAGGGAGCCCAGGCCGATGAGTCCGGCCGAGCCGCTGACGCCGAGGCTGAAGGGGATCAGCGCGGCGATCAGCACGGTGTGGTCGAGTGCCAGCTTGACCGTGACGTGCACCAGGAGGAACGCGATCGAGGCGACCGCGGTCGTCCGGTGCACGGCCTGCGCCACGATCCGCTGGCGGATGTTGAGGAAGATCCGGTCCTGGGCGACGAGCCCCCAGATCACGGAGCAGCTGAGGGAGACGAGCGAGAGGACGCCCGCTCCGAAGTTGAGGAAGTCCCGGACTGCGTTCCCGCCGGCGAGCACGATGACGGGTATGAGCAGCAGTACCACAGCCGACACCATGCCGTAGGCCGAGCGGCCCGGCTTGGGGAGCGAGCTGTTACTACGTGGAGGGTTCATGGGGGCAACTCCGAACAGTTTCGGGAAGGCGGTCCCGCTGCCGCACTCTAAGGGGCTCCAAACCGAGCAGTACGAGGTTTGAGTTATTGCGTTGTTATCAAAGGGCAACGGGATGGTAGCGATGTCCGAATAGCTACTGTTACGCGAAGTAACAATTGAACGTTGTTCAGCTTTTCTGGGCCTTCACCACTCGCCCGTCGGTGTCTGAGTACGGTTCCGTCCCGTGTTGGGTTCACTCCGGACCGCTCCCGGGTGTGCCGCCGGAAGCCCGTCGCGGTGCCCTCGGGCGCTGCGGTACCCTGACGCCATGCGTGCCGTACGCCTTCTGCTTAGCGGGCCGCGCTGATCAGTCCCGACCACCGGGTGCATCGCGTGGTCGGAATCGGCGCGGCGTCCCCTCCTGTGCGAGGGGCTTTTTCATTTCCGCCGGCAGAGACGATCGATGGAGCTTTGAGGATCATGAGCGAGACGAACCCCGCTGCCGCCGCCGTGTCGGCGGAGGCAGCGCCGCACCGCTACACGGCCGCCATGGCGGCCGAGATCGAGGCACGCTGGCAGGACTTCTGGGACGCCGAGGGCACGTACGAGGCGCCGAACCCCAAGGGCGACCTGGCCGGCGACCCCGCGCTGGTCTCCAGGCCCAAGAAGTTCATCATGGACATGTTCCCGTACCCCTCCGGTGCGGGCCTGCACGTCGGTCACCCTCTGGGCTACATCGCTACCGATGTATTCGCGCGGTTCCAGCGCATGACCGGCCACAACGTCCTGCACACGCTGGGCTTCGACGCCTTCGGCCTGCCCGCCGAGCAGTACGCCGTGCAGACCGGCACGCACCCGCGCGTGTCCACCGAGGCCAACATGGAGAACATGAAGTCCCAGCTGCGCCGACTGGGCCTGGGCCACGACAAGCGCAGGTCGTTCGCCACGATCGACCCGGACTACTACAGGTGGACCCAGTGGATCTTCCTGCAGATCTTCAACTCCTGGTACGACGAGGAGGCGCGCAAGGCCCGCCCGATCGCGGAGCTGATCGCCCAGTTCGAGTCCGGTGAGCGCGGGGTCCCGGGAACCACGTGCGCGTGGAACGAGCTGAGCACTGCGGAGCGCGCCGACGTCCTGGGCGAGTTCCGCCTGGCCTACGCCTCCGACGCACCGGTCAACTGGTGTCCCGGCCTGGGTACCGTCCTGGCGAACGAGGAGGTCACCGCCGACGGCCGCTCCGAGCGCGGAAACTTCCCCGTCTTCAAGGCGAAGCTGCGCCAGTGGAACATGCGCATCACCGCGTACGCCGACCGGCTGCTGGAGGATCTGGAGGAGCTGGACTGGCCTGAGGCCATCAAGCTGCAGCAGCGCAACTGGATCGGTCGTTCCGAGGGCGCTCGCGTCGACTTCCCGATCGACGGCGAAGCGATCACGATCTTCACCACGCGCCAGGACACCCTGTTCGGCGCCACCTACATGGTGCTGGCGCCCGAGCACCCGCTGGTCGAGAAGTTCACCCCCGAGTCCTGGCCCGAGGGCACCCACGAGGTGTGGACCGGCTCTCACGCCACGCCCGCCGAGGCGGTCGCCGCCTACCGCGCGCAGGCCGCCTCGAAGTCCGACGTCGAGCGGCAGGCCGAGGCCAAGGACAAGACCGGCGTCTTCACGGGCGCGTACGCCACCAACCCCGTCAACGGCGAGAAGATCCCGGTCTTTATCGCCGACTACGTCCTGATGGGCTACGGCACGGGCGCGATCATGGCGGTCCCGGCGCACGACAGCCGGGACTTCGCCTTCGCACGGGCCTTCGAGCTGCCGATCCGCTGTGTGGTCGAGCCGACCGACGGCCGCGGCACCGACCCGTCGACGTGGGACGACGCCTTCGTCACGTACGACGCGAAGATCGTCAACTCCTCCAGTGAGGCCGTTTCGCTGGACGGCCTGAACGTCGTCGAGGCGAAGGCGCGCATCACCGAGTGGCTGGCGCGCAAGGGCATCGGAGAGGGCACCGTCAACTTCCGGCTGCGTGACTGGCTGTTCAGCCGTCAGCGCTATTGGGGCGAGCCCTTCCCGATCGTCTACGACGAGGACGGCGTCGCCCACGCGCTGCCGGAGTCGATGCTGCCGCTGGAGCTGCCGGAGGTCGAGGACTACTCGCCGCGCACCTTCGATCCGGACGACGCCGACACCCAGCCCGAGACCCCGCTGTCGCGCAACGAGGAGTGGGTCCACGTCACCCTGGACCTGGGCGACGGGCCGAAGAAGTACCGCCGCGAGACCAACACGATGCCGAACTGGGCCGGTTCGTGCTGGTACGAGCTGCGCTACCTGGACCCGCACAACGACCAGAAGCTGGTCGACCCGGACGTCGAGCACTACTGGATGGGCCCCCGCGAGGGCATGCCGCACGGCGGCGTCGACCTGTACGTCGGCGGCGCCGAGCACGCCGTACTGCACCTGCTGTACGCGCGGTTCTGGTCGAAGGTCCTGTACGACCTGGGACACGTCTCCTCGGCGGAGCCGTTCCACAAGCTGTTCAACCAGGGCATGATCCAGGCCTACGTCTACCGCGACAGCCGTGGTATCGCGGTGCCGGCCGCCGAGGTGGAGGAGCGCGACGGCGCGTACTACTACCAGGGCGAGAAGGTCAGCCGCCTGCTGGGCAAGATGGGCAAGTCCCTGAAGAACGCGGTCACCCCGGACGAGATCTGCGCCGAGTACGGGGCGGACACACTGCGCCTGTACGAGATGGCGATGGGTCCGCTGGACGTGTCGCGGCCCTGGGACACGCGCGCGGTGGTGGGCCAGTTCCGCCTGCTGCAGCGGCTGTGGCGCAACGTGGTCGACGAGGCGACCGGTGAGGTCACCGTCGTCGATGCCGAGCCCGACGAGGACACGCTGCGCGCCCTGCACAAGGCGATCGACGGCGTGCGCCAGGACCTGGAGGGCCTGCGGTTCAACACCGCCATCGCCAAGATCACCGAGCTGAACAACCACCTGACCAAGGCGGGGCGGGCGGTGCCGCGCTCGGTCGCCGAGGCCCTGGTGCTGCTGATCGCGCCGCTGGCCCCGCACGTCGCCGAGGAACTGTGGCGCCGGCTGGGCCACACGGACTCGGTCGTGCACCAGGACTTCCCGGTCGCCGACCCGGCGTACGTCGTGGACGAGACCGTGACCTGCGTGGTCCAGATCAAGGGCAAGGTCAAGGCGCGCCTGGAGGTTCCCCCCTCCATCTCCGAGGACGAGTTGGAGCAGGTGGCGCTGGCCGACGAGAAGGTGGTCGCCGCGCTGGGCGGTGCCGGGATCCGCAAGGTGATCGTGCGCGCGCCGAAGCTGGTGAACATCGTCACGGCGTAGCGGGCGCAGCCCCCGTTCGGCTCGACCGGCGGAGGCGTCTCCCGAGGCGTTCTGGCCGCCCGGACCACGGTCCGGCCGACCGGTTTCCCGCAATGTCGGGGTAGTCCCCTACGGGCAGGTTCGGGGTTCTTCCGGAACCCCGGGCCTGCCCTCTGCGTTTACGGTGAAGGAGGCACAGCAGCCGCCGTCGCCGGCCGGAGGAGGAGCGTCGTGGAAGCCGTGTTGACCGTCATCGTGCTCCTGTTCGTGCTGTGCGTCGTGCTCGGGGCGTATGCCACGGTGAAGGCGATCGGCGCGGCCAAACGCGGCGTGGACCGCACGATCGCGCAGGCCCGCCGCACGGTCGAGGACACCACTCTGCGTGCCAAGACCCTTGCCCAGGTGGGCCCGGCGGGCGAGGTCGCCGGGCTCCGTCTGACCCTGCGCACGTCGCTGCGCGCCACGCAGGACGCGCTGCACGCGGGTGTCGCCGAGGACGAATCCCTGAAGGAGTCGCTGGGCCTCTTCAACCGCCTCAGCGTGCACGGGCAGGAACTGGACGCCGAGCTCAAGCGCCTGGAGACCGAGCCGGACCGGCGCGCGCTCGCCGCCCGGCTGCCGGAACTGCGCGAGCGCACCGAGCGGATCACGCACTCGGCGGACTCGCTGCGGTGGGCGGCACACGACAGGGCACGCCGGTTCGCGGACGACGACCTGGACGCGCTGAGCGCGCAGATCGACGTGGAGACCGGTGCGCTGCGCCACTGGACCAAGGAGCAGCCCACACCGCCGGCTCCGACGTGGCCTCAGGCACCGGTTCCCGAGGCGGCGGCCGCCGATGGCCAGACCTGGCCGGAGACTCCCGAGTCCCGTGCGTCGCGGGAGCGGAGCCGGCCCGCCATCGAGCCGCGGGGACAGCGGGCCGCCCATCCCTGGCAGAAGAAGCCCCGCCCCGAGAGCACCCCATGATCTTGCCAAGCTGAGCCCGGGTCGGAGGGGCCGGGCTGCCGCCCGTGCGTTCCGGCGGGTAACCTCCAGCTCATGTCCCGCCATGTCGCGATCGTCACCGATTCAACGGCCTACCTGCCGCCGCGGACGATGGAGCGCCACGGGATCATCGCGGTGCCGCTGACCGTGGTCCTGGGCGGCCAGGCGCTCGAAGAGGGCACCGAGATCTCGGCCCGTTCCCTGGCCCAGGCCCTGCAGAAGCGACGGCCCGTCACCACGTCCCGGCCCAGCCTCGAACTCTTCGCCAAGACCTACCGCAAGGTCGCCGAGTCCGGGGCCACCGACATCGTCTCACTGCACCTGTCCTCCGAGTTCTCGGGCACGTACGACGCCGCGGTGCTCGCCGGGCGCGAGGCCCCCGTGCCGGTGCGCGTGGTCGACACCGGGATGGTGGCGATGGCCCTCGGATTCTGCGCGGTGGCCGCGGCGGAGGCCGCGGAGGCCGGCGGCACGGTCGACGAAGCGGTCACTGCGGCGGAGAAGCGGGCCGCGGGCACCTCCGCGTACTTCTACGTCGACACGCTCGACTATCTGCGGCGTGGCGGCCGGATCGGGGCCGCCCAGGCGCTGCTGGGTTCCGCGCTCGCGGTGAAGCCGCTGCTCCAGCTGGACGACGGCCGTATCGAGTTGCGGGAGAAGGTACGGACGGCGTCCAAGGCGATCGCCCGCCTCGAGGAGATCGTGGCCGAGCGCGCGGGCAACGCGCAGGTCGACATCGCGGTCCACCATCTCGCGGCTCCCGAACGGGCGTCGGCGCTCGCGGACCGCCTGCGCGAACGGGTGCCGGGGCTGGCCGAGCTGCATGTGAGCGAGGTCGGCGCGGTGATCGGAGCACACACGGGGCCCGGGCTGCTGGGGGCTGTGGTCTCGCCGCGGTGACGCGCGTGGGTGACCGATTTATCCACAACCGGGTAGTAATCCCCGGGAATTGACCGAGATCATCGCGAGGTCGGCGGCTTGCCCGATCCTCGGCGCATGGCACTTCGATCACGTCCACGCACAGCGACTCCCACGAGCGGTCCGGGGCGCAGCCCTGGCTCCGACGGCCGCGCTCACCACCGCCTTCGGCACTCGCGCGGGCACACCCGCCGGCACCGGCACACCCCGGCCGCCGACGCACTCCGCCTGCGCGTCGAGGCGCTCTTCGCAGAAGAGGCGAAGGGGCGGCAGGAGTTGGGAAACGGGCCGCCACCCACGGACCGGGACCCGGGGCTGCCCCGGGCGAGTACGACGGCGGTCAGCGGCATCGGCCATCTGCTCGCTCCGGCCGCCGCGGAGCCGCTCCCGGCGGACCGGTCCCCAGCGGCTGCCCCGTCCTTCGCGGTCGGTGACGCCGATGCCCTCGCGTACGGAGCGGCGGGCGGCACGTGGCGGGAGCGGGTCGGTCCCGCCGTGCGCGAGCGGATGCCGCTGTGGTTGCAGTCGAGATGCGGGCTGGAGCGCAAGAGCGTGGCCGCGCTGAGCGTGCTGCTCGTCGTGGCGGCGGTCATCGCCGCGCAGTATTTCTGGTCAGGCCGGACGCAGCAGGTGCGGGCACCGGAGGTGGTGCGGGCGGCCGTGCCCTACGGGGAACCGGGCGCGCAGCGCTCCAACCGGGCCGCTCAGCCGGGCACTTCGGCCGGGCCGGGGCCTACGGGCGGGGCCGTGACAGGCACGGGCGCGGCGGTGGTCGTGGACGTCAGCGGCAAGGTGCGCACGCCCGGGCTGCAGAGACTCCCGGCCGGATCCCGGGTCGCGGACGCCCTGCGGGCGGCGGGCGGAGTGCGCCCAGGCACGAACACCGACGGCCTCAATCACGCCCGCCTTCTGGTGGACGGCGAGCAGATCGTGGTCGGCGCTCCCGCACCCGTGTCGGGCGCGGGAGCGGTGGGCCCGGCCACTGGCGGATCCGCAGCCGGCGCTGCGGCCCCTGCCACCCCGGTCTCCCTCAGCACGGCGACCGCGGAGCAGCTCGACGCGCTGCCGGGGGTGGGCCCCGTCCTGGCCCGGCACATCGTGGACTACCGCTCCCAACACGGCGGATTCCGCTCCGTCGACGAACTCCGCGATGTCAACGGCATCGGCGAGCGACGCTTCGCCGACCTGCGGAATCTCGTACGACCATGAGCCCGCCGAAGGACCGTGGCGCGCTCGGGCCAAAGACACCACCGCAGTACACCCGGGCGGATACCTCGCGGCCCAAGGGAACGAGCCGAACCGGCCTTGACAGCGCGGCTGCGCGGGCCTGCTCGGACCGTCCGGCCATGCGGATCACGATCAGCGGTCGTCTCGGCGCACCACGCGCCCCCGGTCCCTCCGCCGTGCGCGTCGTGAGGCTTAGCCGGCTGGGAGATCCGCATCCCCGGCAGGAGGGACCGGCGGACCTGCGGCTGGTGGCGCCCGCGCTGGCGGCCTGGGCGGCTGCTGCCTGGGCTCTTGACGCTCCGACCGCGTGGGTCACCGGTGTGGTGGTCGGCTCCCTGCTGGCGGCCGGCGGGCTGCTGGCGGCGCGGAGGGCGGGGGCGCGGGGCGAGGACCGTGGTCGGGCGTGGGGCGCGTGGTCGAAGGTGTCCGTCGCCGCCGTGCTGCTCTGCATCGCGGCCGCGGCGCTTTCCGCCGGGCTCCATGGCGCGGACCTGCGGCGGGGGCCCGTTCCCGCCCTTGCGCGACAGTACGCCGCGGTGACCGCGGAGATCGAGGTCGCGTCCGATCCACGGCTCACCCGGCCCAGGATCAAGGGCGATCATGCGACACCGACCGCCTTGCTGCTCGACGGGGAGGTACGGCGTCTGACGAAGGCGGACGGAACCGTGGTGGTGACCCGGGCGCCGGTGCTGGTGATCGTCGACACGAACACGCACGCGCCGGTGACCGGCCCGAAAGGTGCCGCGGAGGGGACCGTGCGGTCGCCCTGGTCGACCTTGCTGCCCTCTACGCGGGTGCGGGTGACCGCGCGGCTGGCGCCCCCGCTGACCGGCGGCGATCGCATCGCCGCCGTGCTGCGGGTACGGGGCGAGGGAGCACCCGACGTGGTCGGTGAGCCGTCCGCGGCGCAGCGGTGGGCGGGGCGGTTGCGCGCCGGGCTGCGGGAGGCGACCGACGGGCTCGGTCCGGACGCGCGGGCGCTGCTGCCGGGGCTGGTCGTCGGGGACACCTCCCGGGTCACGCCCGAGATGGACGACGCGTTCAAGGAGACGGACCTCGCGCATCTGCTGGCCGTCAGCGGAGGCAACTTCACGATCCTGTTGGCGCTGTTCGTCGGCCCGGTCGGTCTGGCACAGCGTGCCGAGCGCCGAGGGCTCGCGCCCCGGCTCGGCATTCCCTTGCGGGGGACGGCGCTCCTCGGCGGTGCGCTCACACTCGGGTTCGTCGTCGTGTGCCGACCGGATCCGAGTGTGCTGCGAGCCGCGGCCTGCGGAGCGATCGCGCTGCTCGCCCTGGCGACCGGCCGCCGCAGATCCCTGATCCCGGCGCTCGCCACGGCGGTCCTGCTGCTGGTGCTCTATGACCCGTGGCTCGCCCGGGGCTACGGCTTCCTGCTCTCCGTACTGGCCACCGGCGCGCTGCTCACCGTCGCCCCGCGCTGGAGCGCGGCGTTGCGCGGGCGCGGAGTGCCGCCTCGTCTGGCCGAGGCACTGGCCGCCGCAGCCGCGGCGCAGGCGCTGTGCGCGCCGGTCGTCGCGGTGCTGTCGGCGCGGGTCAGCCTGGTCGCGGTGCCGTGCAATCTGCTCGCGGAGTTCGCCGTGGCGCCGGCCACCGTGCTGGGGTTCGCCGCGCTGGCCGCCGCGCCCGTGGCGATGCCGGTCGCCGAGTGGCTGGCGTGGTGCGCCGGTTGGCCGTCCGGATGGATCGCCGGCATCGCGCGCACCGGGGCGTCGCTTCCGGGCGGCGGCGTGGACTGGCCGGGCAGCTGGGCGGGGGCGCTGCTGCTGGCGGCCGTGACGGTGGTCGTCGTGCTCATCGGCCGACGGCTGCTGGGACACCCCTGGCTGACCGGGGTCAGCGCCGTGGTCCTGCTGCTCGTGGTGGTGCAGCCGCCGCCTCTGACCCGCGTGATCACGGGGTGGCCGCCGCCGGGCTGGCGGTTCGCGATGTGCGATGTGGGTCAGGGGGACGCGACCGTGCTCGCGGCGGGCGAGGGCACGGCGGTGGTCGTGGACGCCGGTCCCGACCCGGCGCTGGTCGACCGGTGTCTGACCGTGCTCGGCATCTCCCGCATCCCGCTCCTGGTGCTCACCCACTTCCACGCCGACCATGTCGCCGGACTGCCGGGGGTACTGCGCGGGCGCTCGGTGGGGGCGATCGAGACGACCGGGTTCGAAGAGCCGTCGGAGCAAGCAGCGGTCGTACACGCTCAGGCGGCCGCCCGGCACATCCCGGTGACGCGCGCCCTTGCCGGGGAGCGTCGCCGTGCCGGAGCGCTCGACTGGCAGGTGCTGTGGCCGCCGCCGGACCCGGCCCCGTCCCCGGACGGTCCGAACGACGCGAGCGTCGCCCTGTTCGTACGTTCGGCGGGGTTGACCCTGTTACTGCTCGGAGACCTCGAACCCTCTGCTCAGCAGGCGCTGTTGAGGTCACCGGGTGGCGCCGGGCTGGGCCCTGTGGACGTCCTCAAAGTCGCTCACCACGGGTCGGCGTACCAGGATCCGGAGCTGATACGGAGGGTGGCGCCGCGGCTCGCACTGATTTCGTGCGGGAAGGACAACCCGTACGGTCACCCGGCTCCCCGTACGGTCGCGGCGCTGCGGGGCGAGGGTGCGCTGGTGTTGCGTACGGACGAGGACGGGGCGATCGCCGTCATCGGTGCGGGCGAGGGTCTGGCGGTGGCGAGAGACTGAGGTCATGAATGCCGCACAGGTTGACGCCTGTCTGCGCCGGATCGGGGTGGAGCATCCCGCGTGGCCCACCGTCGATGTACTGCGCGAGCTGCATCTTCGGCATCTGCAGACCGTGCCGTTCGAGAACCTGTCGATCCACTGCGGCGGGGCAGCCTCGTTCGTTGAGGCGGACTTCGCCGTAGGGCTGGAGATGTATCCGGAACAGCCGGGTGAGGGCCCGCTTGTCCTCGTCAAGGTGAGGACGGTCGCCCAGCCGAGCTCGGCGAGCATGTCCTGGATCACCAGCGTGTTGACGAAGACAAGTGCCGTCTGCAGCAGGTGGAGCGCCGGCCTTTGCGCGGTGTTCACCAGCTGATGCCGGCCGCCACCGGAAGGTGGTCGCTGCCGGTGGCCGGCAGCATCCACGAGCTCTCCGGCTGCACGCCGCGGACCAGGATCTGGTCGATCCGCGCCACCGGGAACTTCGCCGGCCAGGTGAAGCCGAAGCCGTCCCCGGCCGCCTCCTGGACCGAGTCCATCTGTGAGGCGAGGCCGTCGAACGCGCGGTCGTCCATGGTGCCGTTCAGGTCGCCGAGCAGCACCACCCGCTCGTTCCGCTCGGCGGCGATGGCCTTGCCGAGTGCCTGCGCGCCGCGGTCCCGCGAGTCCGTCCAAAAGCCTCCCCTGGGCATCACCCGTACGGACCCCAGGTGGGCCACGTACACCGCCAGCGGACCCTGGTCCGTGGCCACCGTGGTGCGCAGCGCCCGGTTGTAGGCCATCTTGACGTCGGTCGGCTTGGTGTCCGCGAGCGGCCCGTAGTCCGTCTCGATGTCGACCGGTTGGGTGTCCGACAGCGGCAGCTTGCTCCACAGCCCGACTGTGCCCTGCACCGTGTGGTACGGGTACGCCTTCGCCAGCCCCTTCTCGTACGTGCCCCGGGCCTGCGGGGTCAGCTCCTCCAGTGCCAGCACGTCCGCGTCGGAGGCGGCCAGGTCGCGGGCGGTGCCGGCCGGGTCGGGGTTGTCGGCGCCCACGTTGTGGCTGGCCACGGTGAGGTCGCTGCCAGGGTGGGACTTGTCGCTGAGCAGCCCGCCGAACAGGTTCAGCCACACCATGACAGGCAGCAGCAGCGCGGCCACCGCGGAGGCGGAGCGGCGCCACAGCGCCGCGACCAGCAGCACCGGGATGAAAAGCCCGAACCACGGCAGGAGGGTCTCCACCAGGCTGCCGAGGTTGCCGATCCGCCGGTTCGGGATCTCCGCGTGCAGCAGCATGAACAGGCCCAGCAGCAGCGCCAGCGCCGCGAGCACCAGGCCGCGCTTCCAGGGCCCCGGCCGGCAGCCGATACGGATCGCCCGGCGTATGCCCGCACGCCAGGTCCCGGCGCCGGTATCCCGGCGGATGCTCGCGCGCCGGGCAACGGAGCCGGCATCCCGGCGGCCGGCGTCGCCCTGGTCGGTTTCCGCCGTGTCCATCTGCGCCATCGTCTGTCCTCGCTCACTGCCGGTCACTGCTGCATCCTCGGGTCCTGGGTGGGGTCTTCATACATGCGCGGGCAACCATGATCGATTGCGCTGGTGCGCAGTTCGTAGTGCCAGGGTTCGTTCTTGTAGATCTGGCACAGCCCGTACGCGGCGCCATGCTCGGACAGCCACGCCGTCGCATCGGAGTGCCCGATGTCGACCGCGTCCCCCGACACGTGAGGAGACGTCTCCGCGGTGGCCACCCAACGGGCGGCCTCGTCTTCGGACCCGTATGTGGAGACCGCCTTGCGAAGAAGCTGCTCTTGGTACTCCGGGGAACGCCAGCCGCTGGTGACGTAGAAGTCGACTCCGTCGTCCGCAGCATCCGTTGCCGCCTGGCGCAGGGCCTTGAGCAGCTCTGGATCGAGGTTGGCCACAGCCGGAAGCTCGTCATCGAAGACCGTCACGCCGTCGGGGACGACACCGCCGGCCTCGCCGAGCGCACCGCGGTGCTCACCGCGATTCGTACGCGAGGGTGTGGCCGAGGGGGAAGGCGATGCCGCCGTGGGGGACGGTGGTGCGGCCGAGCGGGACGGTGATGCGGTCGCCGAGGACGAGGACTTCGGCACCTGGTAGCCGAGGGCTGCGGCGACCGCTGCTATGACGACTATCAGGCCGACGACGAGGAGCCGGCGATTCCGGCGGCTCGTTGTTCGTGCTGATGGTGGGGTGTTACTCATACCGCCAGTCAAGGCAGCGCGGTGTTGCCGGCGCGTATGTGGTTTTCGATATGCCGACGATATGTGCCGACCCGTAGCGTTAACGGCATGCGCGTGTTGATCGTCGAGGACGAGCCCTATATGGCAGAAGCCATCCGTGATGGCCTACGCCTGGAAGCGATCGCGGCCGACACCGCAGGGGACGGCGACACCGCTCTGGAACTGCTGAGCATCAACGTCTACGACATCGCCGTCCTCGACCGCGACATCCCCGGACCGTCCGGTGACGAGATCGCCCAACGGATCGTCGCCTCCGGCAGCGGCATGCCGATCCTCATGCTCACCGCGGCCGACCGGCTCGACGACAAGGTCTCCGGGTTCGAGCTCGGCGCCGACGACTACCTCACGAAGCCGTTCGAACTGCAAGAGCTCGTTCTCAGGCTCAGAGCACTCGACCGCAGGCGCGCCCACAGCAGGCCTCCCGTGCGAGAGATCGCAGGCCTGCGCCTTGACCCGTTCCGCAGAGAGGTATACCGGGACGGCCGCTACGTCGCGCTGACCAGGAAGCAGTTCGCCGTGCTCGAAGTCCTCGTCGCTGCCGAAGGCGGTGTCGTCAGCGCCGAAGAACTCCTGGAACGCGCGTGGGACGAGAACGCCGATCCGTTCACCAACGCCGTGCGCATCACTGTCTCGGCACTGCGCAAGCGCCTCGGTGAACCCTGGATCATCGCCACCGTGCCAGGCGTCGGCTACCGCATCGACACAGCACCCGGCACCGGACGTGAGGGACGAGACCGTGGCTAGGCAGCCTGGTTTGAGCGTTCGCGTCAAACTCACCCTCAGCTACGCCGGGTTCCTCATGCTGGCCGGCGTCCTGCTGCTCGTGGCGGTGTGGTGGTCCCTGCTGCGTTACGTGCCCGAGCGTCCGACCAGAACCCCCGGCGGGCTGTATCCCGACCGCTCCTTTGTCCTGCACACCTTCGTGCAGGCCGCGGGCCAGTTGCTGCCCTTCCTGCTGGTGTTCGGTCTCCTGGGAGGGTGGATCCTCGCCGGCCGCATGCTCGCCCCGCTGACTCGCATCACGGACGCCACACGCATGGCCACGAACGGATCACTCTCCCACCGAATCCGGCTACCGGGCCGCAATGACGAGTTCCGCGAACTCGCCGACGCCTTCGACACGATGCTCGCCCGGCTCGAATCACACGTCGCCGAACAGCGGAGATTCGCAGCCAACGCCTCTCACGAGTTGCGCACCCCGCTGGCGATCTCCAAGGCACTCCTCGACGTGGCCCGCACCGATCCGAACCGCGACCCCGGCGAACTCGTCGACCGCCTCCACGCCGTCAACACCCGAGCGATCGACCTTACCGAGGCGCTGCTCCTGCTCAGCCGCGCCGAGCAGCGGTCCTTCACCCGAGAACACGTCGACCTGTCCCTCATGGCGGAGGAAGCCACCGAAACACTCCTGCCTCTCGCGGAAAAGCATGGCGTCACCATCGAGACCAGCGGCGACATCACCCCTACGATCGGATCGCAAGCGCTCCTGCTGCAGCTGACCACGAACCTCGTACACAACGCGATCGTCCACAACCTGTCCGAACAGGGCATCGTGTGGGTGAATACCAGCGTCCGCCCCAACAGTGTGGTGCTCACTGTCGAAAACACCGGCGAGAACATCTCCCCACAGCTCGCCTCGACACTCACCGAACCATTCCAGCGCGGCACCGAACGCATACACACCGACCACGCAGGCGTCGGCCTCGGCTTGGCAATCGTCAAAACCATCACCCACGCACACGACGGAACGCTCACCCTCACCCCGCGCTCTGCCGGCGGGATCCGCATCACTGTGGAACTACCCGCGATATCCCGCACACCGGCAGGTGAAGAATCAGGGAATTGATGCGCGGCCACCACAGTAAAAACGGCCGCGCCGTGAAGTCGTTCACCGGCCTGCTCTTCTACGTGGCAGCCGTGACCGCCGCCGTCCTTGCCCTGGTGCTGGCGCGGGGCGCCGAGCGCAACCCGTACGGTCACCCGGCTCGCCGTACGGTCGCGGCGCTGCGGGTGCGGACGGTGGACGGGGGCGACTGGCTGGCGGACGTCGGTTTCGTGGCGCACAGCCACTGTCCGCTGGCGTTCGGGGAGCGGGGTGAGCAGCGGGACCCCGCCGGTGTGTTCCGGGTGATCGAGGCCCGAGCGGATGTGGCGGGGGTGCGAGGAGGCGGCGGTGCCGCGGAGTTCGGGGACCTCGACGTGGTGCGGGACGGCAGGCCGGAGTACCGGCTGGAGGTGCGGCCGAGGGCGCTCGGGGACTTCACCATCGGGGCCTGGTGGAACAGCACGTCGCCGGCCTCGCACTTCGTGCGGTCGCTGGTGTGCTCGCGGGTCACGGAGGACGGGGGGCGGATCACGCTCAGCGACAGCCGTCTGACGGTGACGGCCCCGGACGGGAAGAGGAAGGTGACGGACCTGACGAGCGACGAGGAGGTACTGGAGCTGTACCGGGAGCGGTTCGGGATCGGGCTGGACCGGGTGCCCACGGCCCGCGGAACGGCAGTCGATGGGCGGTGACCTGGACCTTCCGGGGCGGACCGCGGCGTCGGCCGGGCCGGGCGTAGCGGAAAATGGCGTCGTGAGCGATGTGAGACATGTGCTGGTGCTGCCCGACCGCGATGCCGCGGAAGAGGCGGCGGAGGCGCTCGGGCAGCGGTTCCGGCTGCATGAGGAACCGCGGATCGTCCGGGACGCGCTGGCCGGTGAGGACGATGCCGAGGACGCGCAGTGGCTGGTGGTGCTGCGGGACAGGGAGGAGGGCCTCGACCCGGAGCAGTTGGACGCGTTCGCGGGGGAGTGGGACGGCTGGCGGGAGGAGCCGTAGCCGTGCGGGGCGGTGCCCGGGGTCCGGCCGTGACCGTCGGGCGGTCCGGTCGCGTTGTCAGTGGCGCGTGGGATGCTTTCCGTGATGGCCAAGAAGACCGCGAATGACGACCTCCTCGCCCCCGTCACGCTTGCCGTGGGTCAGGAGGACCTCCTGCTCGACCGTGCCGTGCAGGAGGTGGTGGCCGCCGCCCGCGCCGCCGACGCCGACACGGACGTACGGGATCTGACCTCGGACCAGCTGCAGCCGGGCACGCTGGCCGAGCTGACGAGTCCGTCGCTGTTCGCCGAGCGCAAGGTCGTGGTCGTGCGCAACGCGCACGACCTGTCGGCCGACACGATCAAGGAACTGAAGGGATACTTCGCCTCGCCCGCCGAGGAGATCACCCTCGTGCTGCTGCACGCCGGCGGCGCCAAGGGCAAGGGGTTGCTCGACGCCGCGCGCAAGGCGGGAGCGCGTGAGGTGGCCTGCCCCAAGATGACCAAGCCGGCGGACCGGCTGGCGTTCGTGCGCGGAGAGTTCCGGACGCAGGGGCGTTCGGCGACGCCCGGGGCGTGCCAGGCGCTGGTCGACGCGATCGGCAGCGACCTGCGCGAGCTGGCGTCCGCGGTGTCGCAGCTCGTCGCCGATGTCGAGGGCACGATCGACGAGGCGGTGGTCGGGCGGTACTACACGGGGCGGGCCGAGGCGTCGAGCTTCACGGTCGCGGACCGGGCCGTCGAGGGGCGGGCGGCGGAGGCCCTGGAGGCACTGAGGTGGTCGCTGGCCACGGGAGTGGCGCCGGTGATGATCACGAGCGCGCTCGCGCAGGGCGTGCGGGCCATCGGGAAGCTGTCGTCGGCGCGGGGCGGGCGCCCCGCGGACCTCGCCCGGGAGTTGGGAATGCCGCCGTGGAAGATCGACCGGGTGCGGCAGCAGATGCGGGGCTGGACGCCGGAGGGGGTGGCGGTCGCCCTGCGTGCGGTGGCGGAGGCCGACGCGGGCGTGAAGGGCGGCGGGGACGATCCGGAGTACGCCCTGGAGAAGGCGGTCGTCACGGTGGCGCGGGCGGCACGCTCCAGGGGGCGGGCGTAGGCGAAGCCTTCATCCCGGACACCATCGATCCAGGGCACCCATCGATCAGGGCACCCATCGATCCCGAGTGCCATCCATCTAGGGCACCGTCGATCCAGGGGCACCGCCGCCTGGCACGCCGAAGGCCCCGCCGTTCGCCCTGGGGAAGGGCGGGGGCGGGGCCTCGGTCCAAGCTCGTGGGCTCGTACCCGCGTGGCGAACGCAGGCCGCGTACGAACCCGGGGTGCCGGATGGGAGCGGATGAGAGAGGGCCCGCTCGGTTCCCTCCGGCGTCAAATCAAGTGTCAGCCCTTGAGGGCCACGACCTTGGAAGCAAGCGCCGACTTCTTGTTGGCGGCCTGGTTCTTGTGGATGACGCCCTTCGAGACGGCCTTGTCGAGCGCACGCGCGGCGGCGCGCTGGAGCTCGGTGGCCTTCTCGGCGTCGCCCGCGGCAGCGGCCTCGCGAGCCTTGCGGATCGCGGTCTTGAGCGAGGACTTGACGGCCTTGTTGCGCAGGCGCGCCTTCTCGTTCGTCTTGTTCCGCTTGATCTGGGACTTGATGTTCGCCACGAATGAGCCTCTACAGGTTCAGGCACGCGAGGCTGGTCGCCTCACGCGCCGGTGATTTGTTGAAGACGTGCCTCGCGCTGAGAGGGCAGGAGACACAGCCACTCAGGCTACCAGCCGCCTTCGGGCCCGCCCAAACCGGCCGTCGGCGCCCCGAACGGGCTTCGATCCGGCCCCCGGGCCCGTCCCGGAGTGGCCCAAACCGGGCGCAGCCTCCCGCGCGTGGGACCATGGAAGCTACGTATCGATCCGACCCGAGACCGCAGACACTGCGGACGCCTCAAGAATCAGGACCCTGCGTGCCCGCGATCCCTAGCCATGTGCCCGAACCGAGCCGTACCGACCCGGCTCTGATCCGCAATTTCTGCATCATCGCGCACATCGACCACGGCAAGTCCACGCTCGCCGACCGGATGCTCCAGCTGACCGGTGTCGTCGAGCAGCGGCAGATGCGCGCTCAGTACCTCGACCGCATGGACATCGAGCGCGAGCGCGGCATCACGATCAAGTCCCAGGCGGTGCGTCTGCCGTGGGCCCCCACCCACGATCCGGGCAACACGCACATCCTCAACATGATCGACACCCCGGGGCACGTCGACTTCACGTACGAGGTCTCGCGATCGCTCGCCGCCTGCGAGGGGACCATCCTCCTCGTCGACGCCGCCCAGGGCATCGAGGCCCAGACCCTCGCCAACCTCTACCTGGCGATGGAGAACGACCTCACGATCATTCCCGTGCTCAACAAGATCGACCTGCCGGCCGCGCAGCCCGAGAAGTTCGCCGAGGAGCTCGCCAACCTCGTCGGCTGCGAGCCCGACGACGTGCTGCGGGTCTCCGCCAAGACCGGCGTCGGCGTCGACGCGCTCCTCGACAAGGTGGTACGGGAGATCCCCGCGCCGGTCGGTGTCGCCGACGCGCCCGCCCGCGCGATGATCTTCGACTCCGTGTACGACTCGTACCGGGGCGTGGTCACATACGTCCGTGTCATCGACGGCCAGCTCAACAAGCGCGAGCGGATCCGGATGATGTCCACGGGCGCGACCCACGAACTGCTGGAGATCGGCGTCAACTCGCCCGAGATGCTCCCGGCCGACGGCCTCGGCGTCGGCGAGGTGGGCTACCTCATCACCGGTGTGAAGGACGTCCGCCAGTCCAAGGTCGGTGACACCATCACCAGTCAGGCCAAGGGTGCCGTGGAGCCTCTCGGCGGGTACAAGGACCCGAAGCCGATGGTCTTCTCGGGCCTGTATCCGCTCGACGGCTCCGACTACCCCGACCTGCGCGAGGCCCTCGACAAGCTCCAGCTCAACGACGCCGCGCTCGTCTACGAACCGGAGACCTCCGCAGCCCTGGGCTTCGGCTTCCGCGTCGGCTTCCTCGGCCTGCTCCACCTCGACGTGATCCGCGAGCGGCTGGAGCGCGAGTTCGGTCTCGACCTGATCGCCACCGCCCCCAACGTGGTCTACCGCGTGATCATGGAGGACGGCGAAGAGCACGTCGTGACCAACCCGAGTGAGTTCCCCGAGGGGAAGCTCGCCGAGGTGTACGAGCCCGTCGTACGGGCCACGATCCTCGCGCCCACCGAGTTCATCGGCGCGATCATGGAACTGTGCCAGACCCGCCGCGGCACGTTGCTCGGCATGGACTACCTGTCCGAGGACCGGGTCGAGATCCGCTACACGCTGCCCCTCGCGGAGATCGTCTTCGACTTCTTCGACCAGCTGAAGTCCAAGACCCGCGGATACGCGTCCCTCGACTACGAGCCCACCGGCGAGCAGAGCAGCTCCCTGGTCAAGGTGGACATCCTGCTGCACGGCGACAAGGTCGACGCCTTCTCGGCGATCACCCACAAGGACCAGGCGTACGCGTATGGCGTACGTCTCGTCGCCAAGCTGAAGGAACTCATCCCGCGGCAGAACTTCGAGGTGCCGGTGCAGGCCGCCGTCGGCTCCCGGGTGATCGCCCGCGAGACCATCCGCGCCATCCGCAAGGACGTCCTCGCCAAGTGCTACGGCGGTGACATCTCCCGCAAGCGGAAGCTGCTGGAGAAGCAGAAGGAGGGCAAGAAGCGGATGAAGATGGTGGGTTCCGTGGAGGTTCCCCAGGAGGCCTTCATCGCTGTCCTGTCCAGCGATGACAGCGCGGGGTCGGCCAAGGGCAAGAAGTAACGCGGGTAGTCCGTGAAAACCGGGCCGAACGGGGGCTCGTCGTACGAAAGTGCGGCGGGCCCCTGTGCACGCACCCGGTCGCTCTCTGTAGGAAGTGACAGGCCGCCGCCTCTTACGCACCGGCCGGTCGGGCTCTACCCTGATCCCTGCTCGATAGTTACTCGCGAGTTAAACAACGATGCGTGAGTGACACCAGCCGCAGTAGCCAGCCGTAGTAGCCAGCCGCAATGAGCCAGCCGCACCATCGCGGGCCCCGGAGGATGTCGTGAGCGACACACAGACTTTGATCGAGAACCGTCCGCCGTCCGTGGCGGCCCTCTTTCTGGAGCGCGTGGCGGCCACGCCGGACGCCGAGGCGTACCGCTACCCCGTGCCCCCGGCCTCCGGCCAGGGCCCGGACGACTGGAAGTCGCTGAGCTGGGCCGAGGCCGCCGAGCGGGTCTACGCGATCGCGGCCGGACTGATCGAGCTGGGTGTGCAGCCGGAGCAGCGGGTGGCGCTCGCCTCCTCCACGCGGGTCGAATGGATCCTCGCCGACCTGGGCATCCTGTGTGCCGGCGCGGCCACGACGACCGTCTACCCGCAGACCAACGCCGAGGAGTCGGCCTTCATCCTCTCCGACTCCGAGAGCAAGGTGCTCATCGCGGAGAACGTGGAGCAGCTGGCCAAGGCGCAGGAGAAGCGCGGCGAGCTGCCCGAGCTGACCCACGTCGTGGTGATCGACCCCAAGGGCGTCGAGACCGATGACCGGGTGCTCACCCTCGCCGAGCTGGAATCACGTGGCGCCGCCCACCTCGAGAAGCACCCCGAGCTGATCAAGGAGCGGGTCGGGGCGATCACCAAGGACCAGCTCGCCACCCTCATCTACACCTCAGGCACCACCGGCCGCCCCAAGGGCGTGCGTCTGCCGCACGACAACTGGGCCTACATGGCGAAGGCGATCGCGGCGACCGGTCTGGTCGGCAGCGAGGACGTGCAGTACCTGTGGCTGCCGCTCGCGCACGTCTTCGGCAAGGTGCTCACCTCGGGCCAGATCGAGGTGGGGCACGTCACCGCGGTCGATGGCCGCGTCGACAAGATCATCGAGAACCTGCCGGTCGTGCAGCCCACCTACATGGCGGCCGTCCCGCGCATCTTCGAGAAGGTCTACAACGGGGTCGCGGCCAAGGCGCGGGCCGGTGGCGGCGCCAAGTACAAGATCTTCCAGTGGGCGGCCGAAGTCGCGCGCGAGTACGCCAAGGTCTCGCAGGACAACTTCCGCCGCACCGGCACCCACGCCGTGCCCTTCGGCCTGGGCGCCAAGCACAAGGTCGCCGACGCGCTCGTCTTCGCCAAGATCCGCGAGGCGTTCGGTGGCAACCTGCGCGCCTGCGTCTCCGGCTCCGCCGCCCTCGCGCCCGAGATCGGGTACTTCTTCGCGGGCGCCGGCATCCACATCCTGGAGGGCTACGGCCTCACGGAGTCCTCCGCGGCCTCCTTCGTGAACCCGGGAGAGGCGTACCGGACGGGCACTGTCGGCAAGCCGCTGCCCGGCACCGAGGTGCGCATCGCGGACGACGGCGAGATCCTGCTGCGCGGCCCCGGCATCATGGAGGGCTACCACGGGCTGCCGGACAAGACCGCCGAGGTGCTGGAGGCGGACGGCTGGTTCCACACCGGCGACATCGGCGAGCTGTCGCCCGACGGCTATCTGCGCATCACCGACCGCAAGAAGGACCTCATCAAGACGTCGGGCGGCAAGTACATCGCGCCTGCCGAGGTCGAGGGCCAGTTCAAGGCGGTGTGCCCGTACGTCTCCAACATCCTCGTGCACGGCGCCGACCGGAACTTCTGCACCGCGCTGATCGCCCTCGACGAGGTGTCCATCCTGGAGTGGGCGAAGGAGAACGGCCTGGAGGGCAAGCCGTACGCCGAGGTCGTCGCCGCGCCCGCCACGGTCGAGATGGTCGACGGCTATGTCAAGCAGCTGAACGAGGGCCTCCAGCGCTGGCAGACCATCAAGAAGTTCCGTCTCCTGCCCCGTGACCTCGACGTGGAGCACGGTGAGATCACGCCGAGCCTGAAGTTGAAGCGGCCGGTCGTGGAGCGGGAGTACAAGCATCTGATCGACGAGATGTACGCCGGGACGCGCGAGGCGTAGTCGCTCCGCCGGGAGGGCCGAGGTCGAGCAGCCACCGTCGGCCCTCTGCGGGCCGTCGGTGGCTGCTCGCGCAGTTCCCCGCGCACCTCAGGTGGCGCGAACCCCCGCGACCGGATGCCGTGGTTCCCGGACCTGGGTACGCAACTCCGCCCGGTCCGGAACCGTCCCCGGTCAGGCGCTTCAGTTGCTGGTTTCCTGCGGTGCAGGTTCGACAACGGCGCACCCGCCCGACTGGCCCTCATGACCGACCTCGCGGTCCACGCGCGTCGTGTCGGCCGCCGGGGCCACCAGGGGTCCGTCCCGGCGGCTGTCATCGCCGCGAGAGGACGGAGATTCGATGCTCGAATCTGTCCGTCTTCGAACACATCTGTAGCACTGTTCTCACTCATGGCGGCTCACTTCGGTAACTCGGCGCTTATGGGCGTGGTCGATCTGTCACTCTGTCCGCATCGCCAGAGGCGTATTCGTCCGAACTGCCTGGGGAGCTGTCCATGGGGGCCATTCCCACGCAACGGGAGACCGTTTCCCGTGCCCCTGATACCCCTGCGCCGGAGGGCGCAGGGGTGCGTGCGGTGGTGCGCACGACGCTGCCCGGGGGCCCGCTCGCGGCCGGCGCCGCCCGCCGGATCGTGCGCGCCGCCCTGACCGACTGGGCCCGGGCCGCCGAGCCCGACACCTTCACCGAACGGCTGGCCGACGACGCCCTGGTGGTCGTCAGCGAACTCGTCACCAACGCCGTCGTGCACGCGGGCACGGACGTCGACGTCGCGTGCCGTCTCCAGGACGCGGAGGACGGGCCGCCCGGCCTCGTCGTCGAGGTCTCCGACCACCACCCCTCCCGCGCGGTACGGGACGACAGCACCGAACACCCCTATGGCATACCGGAGTACGGGCGTGGGCTGCGGCTCGTCTCCGCGCTCTCCACGGCCTGGGGGATCACCTACCGCACCGGCACCAAGACCGTCTGGGCGCAGCTGCCCCTCGACGGCGCCCTCGACGTCGAGGACGAGCTCGATGCGTATGCCAGTGAGAGGCCACTGGAACGCGGGCTGAGCGCGGCCGAGGTCCTCGGACCCGACCTCTCCGCCTTCGCCGAGCCGGCCCGCGTCGTGCACGACCGGGACTGGCGGGGCCGCGGCGCCCTCTCCTTCCTCGCCGAGGCATCCGACCTGCTCGCCGGGCAGCTCGACGAGGACCTGGTCGCCGCGCTCACCGGACAGCTCCTCGTGCCACGGCTCGCCGACTGGTGTGCGGTGTGGCTCGAGGACGAGGCGACCGGCTGGCACGGGCCCGAGGCGGCGGTCGCCCCCGGGCCCCGGCTCGCCCGCGTCTGGCACGGCAGCGAGAACTGCATCGAGGAGCTGCGCCGGGCGCTGGAGAAGGACCCGCCCCGGCTGCCCGAGTCGGTGCGCTCCCGGGCGGTGACCGTGCCCTGGCCCGGCGAGGCGCTGGGTGCGCGCGGCGCGACCGGGGCGGCACTCGCGTACCGGCTGATCGCCGGCGGGCGGCCGCTGGGCACACTCGTCATCGGGCGGGCCGGCCTGCTGTGCTTCCCCGACGAGGTCACCGGGCTCGTGGAGGACCTGAGCCGCCGGGTGGCGCTGGCCATCGGGGCGGCCCGGCAGTACGCGCGCCAGGCCACCATCAGCCGGGTGCTGCAGCGCGGACTGCTGCCCGGAGCGGTCGCCGAGATCCCGGGGGTACGCAGCGCGCTCGTGTACGAGCCCTGCGACAAGGGCGGACCGAGCGGCGACTTCTACGACATCTTCCCGGCCGGCGACGGACGCTGGTGCTTCGCGCTCGGTGACGTCCAGGGAAAGGGGCCGGAGGCGGCCGTGGTGATCGGTCTGGCCCGGCCCTGGCTGCGGCTGCTGGCCCGCGAGGGCTACGCGGTCCCCGACGTCCTGGACCGTCTCAACCAGCTGCTGCTGGACGACGCGACCGAGGCCTCGGACGCCGCGGCGCGGGCGCTCGTCGCCGCGGGCGCGCCGATGCCGGTCGCCGACGACGGCCCGCACGCCCGCTTCCTCTCCCTTCTCCACGGCGAGCTGGTCCCCGTCGAGGGCGGGGTGCGCTGCACGCTCGCCGCCGCCGGGCATCCGCTGCCGCTGTTACTGGGCCCGGACGGCGGCGTACGGGCCATGGCGCAGTCGCAGACGCTGCTCGGGGTCGTCGAGGACGTGGCGTACACCTGCGAGACCTTCGAGCTGCACCCCGGCGACACGCTGCTGTGCGTCACCGACGGGGTGACCGAGCGGCGCAGCGGGTCGCGTCAGTTCGACGACGGGGACGGACTGGCGGCGGCACTTGCCGGCTGCGCCGGGCTGAGCGCACAGCTGATCGCGGAACGGATCCGGAGGCTGGTGCACGAGTTCGGCGGGAAGCCGCCGGAGGACGATCTGGCGCTGCTCGTGCTGCAGGCGGAATGAGCGGAGTGGCTTGTCCCGGCGGTACGGGACAATGGAGGACATGCCTTCCGCACTTCCCGACGGCGAGCCCGTTCCCGAGGACGGCGCGCTGCCCGCGCACGCCCTGGCCGAGGCCGCCGAGCGCCCCCTCGGGTTCTACCTCCACGTGCCGTACTGCGCGACGCGCTGCGGCTACTGCGACTTCAACACGTACACCGCGACGGAGCTGCGCGGCACGGGCGGGGTGCTGGCGTCCCGGGACAACTACGCCGAGACGCTGATCGAGGAGATCCGCCTGGCCCGCAAGGTGCTGGGCGGCGACCCGCGCGAGGTCCGCACAGTCTTCGTCGGGGGCGGCACGCCGACGCTGCTGGCAGCGGAGGACCTCGTACGGATGCTGGGGTCGATCCGCGACGAGTTCGGGCTCGCGGACGACGCGGAGGTGACCACGGAGGCGAACCCGGAGTCGGTGGACGAGCGGTACCTGGCCACGCTGAGGGAGGGCGGCTTCAACCGGATCTCCTTCGGCATGCAGAGCGCACGCCCGCACGTACTGAAGATCCTGGACCGCACCCACACCCCGGGCCGCCCCGAGGCCTGTGTGGCCGAGGCCCGGGCGGCGGGCTTCGAGCACGTCAACCTGGACCTGATCTACGGCACGCCGGGGGAGTCGGACGACGACTGGCGGGCATCGCTGGACGCGGCGCTGAGCGCGGGCCCCGACCACATATCGGCGTACGCGCTGATCGTCGAGGAGGGTACGCAGCTGGCCCGCCGCATCCGCCGGGGCGAGATCCCCATGACGGACGACGACGTCCACGCGGACCGCTATCTGATCGCCGACGAGGTGCTGGCGGGGGCGGGCTACGACTGGTACGAGGTCTCGAACTGGGCCACGTCCGACTCCGGCCGCTGCCTCCACAACGAGCTGTACTGGCGTGGCGCCGACTGGTGGGGTGCGGGCCCCGGCGCCCACAGTCACGTGGGCGGGGTGCGCTGGTGGAACGCGAAGCACCCGGGGGCGTACGCGGCGGCACTGGCGGCGGGCCGCTCCCCGGGGGCCGGCCGCGAGCTCCTGTCGGAGGAGGACCGCCGGGTGGAGCGGATCCTGCTGGAGCTGCGACTGCGGGAGGGGGTGCCGTTGTCGCTGTTGCGGGAGGAGGGGCTGGTGGCCTCTCGTCGGGCGCTGGCGGAGGGGTTGCTGGAGGAGGGGCCGTACGAGGAGGGGCGGGCCGTTCTGACGCTGCGGGGGCGGCTGTTGGCGGATGCGGTGGTGCGGGACCTGGTGGACTGATCACTCGTCGTGGTGGATCGCAGTTCAAGGGCCGCTGCGGATGTGTGTCGCGTTCCTGGCGTGCAGCCATGAACGACAGGCAGGCGATCGAGTCTTCGGCACGCTCGAAGTCCCTGAGGGCGTCAGGGCTGAGCTGCTGCGAGGGGACATCGTGATGACGAGATGCCCGGACTTGGTGCACAACCGCACGGTGGAGGACGTCCAGGACGGTGTCCCGCGGAGCCGGTGTATCTGATCGTCGATGCGGCAGCGGCGGAATGCCTGGTGCTCACCGAGCCTCACGGAAGGGGCGAGTGCGCCGACTACCGGAGCCGGCGGAACTGGAAGTTCGGGGAGATGCTGCACCTGCCCGTGCTGGACACCGGCATCCACACCGGCGAGTTTCGGTCTATCCCGGCGCGGTGACGAAGTCGATCAGCTCCTCCACCCTCCCCAACAACTCCGGCTCCAGGTCCCTGTAGGACCGCACCCGCGCCAGAATCCCCCGCCACGCCTCCCCCGTGTTCTCCGGCCACCCCAGCGCCCGGCACACCCCCTTCTTCCAGTCCTGGCCGTGCGGGACGCGCGGCCACTTTGCGATGCCCAGGGCCGCCGGCTTCACCGCCTCCCAGATGTCGATGTACGGGTGGCCCACCACCAGTGCGTGCTCGCTCGTCACCGACTCGGCGATGCGCCACTCCTTCGTGCCGAAGACCAGGTGGTCCACCAGGACGCCGAGGCGGGCGTCGGGGCCGGGGGAGAAGGACGAGACGATCGACGGCAGGTCGTCGACGCCCTCCAGGTACTCCACCACCACGCCCTCGATGCGCAGGTCGTCGCCCCAGACCTTTTCCACCAGTTCCGCGTCGTGGCGGCCCTCCACGTAGATCCGGCCGGCGCGGGCCACGCGTGCGCGTGCGCCGGGGACGGCGACCGAGCCCGAGGCCGTACGTGTGGGGCGTACCGGCGCCGATGAAGAAGGGCGCACCAACGTCACCGCTTGGCCCTCCAGGAGGAAGCCGCGTGGCTCCAGCGGGAACACGCGGTGCTTGCCGAAGCGGTCCTCCAACGTCACCGTGCCCGCCTCGCAGCGGATCACCGCGCCGCAGAAGCCTGTGCTCGGCTCCTCCACCACCAGACCGGGGTCCGCCGGAACCTCCGGCACGGGTTGCGGCTTCTTCCACGGCGGGGTCAGGTCCGGCGAGTACGAACGGGGGTGCGGGCCCGAAGGGCCCTCGTTGGAAGGGCGGTGGTGGGAGACGGGTGGGCGCATTCGGATGACGATAGGAGAAGGTGTCCACCGGTTCCTACGACACGCCGAAACGGGCCGCCAGTTCGTCGCGCTGGGAACGGACGAACCCGGCGTTCACCACCGAACCATGCCCCGGCACGTACACCGCGTCCTCCCCGCCCAGCTCCAGCAGCCGGTCAAGGGCCGCCGGCCAGTGCGAGGGAATCGCGTCCGGGCCGGCCTGGGGCTCGCCGGACTCCTCCACCAGGTCCCCGCAGAACACCACCTCCCGCTCCCCGGGGACGAGGACCACCAGGTCGTGGGCCGTGTGGCCCGGTCCCACATTCGCGAGCAGCACCTGCACCCCGCCCAGGTCGAGCGTCCACTCGCCCGAGACCTGGTGGCGGGGGAGGACCAGCACGTCCACGGCCTCGGTCGCCCCATCCGGGTCCAGGCCGTTGCGCACCGCGTCCGCGACCAGTTCGCCGCGCTCGTGGACGAGCACCCCGTCGATGCCCACCGCCCCGAACACCTCCACGTCCGCGAACGCCGCCGCCCCGAAGACATGGTCGAAATGGGGATGCGTGAGCGCGAGATGTGTCACACGCCGGTCCGGGCCCAGGGGCGCGAGCAGCCGCCGCGCCTCGGTGCGCAACCGTGTTCCCTCGCCCAGGCTCGACCCCGCGTCAATCATGAGCGCCGCGCGCTCGCCGACGACCAGCCCGGCTGTGCAGTCCCAGACCGGGAGCCGTCTGCGCCCCGCCCTCGGACCGAGCGTCTCCCACCCGGACCCTTCCCAGAGCACCGTCATAAGGCGACGCTATCCCCAGACCTCCCGCCTGGCAGGACACCCCGGGACAGGTCGGTACACGTCGGTACCAGGGCGCGGCCCGGCCTTGCCCGGGGCGTACCCGACCGCCGTACACTGACTGCGGGGTGCTGGCACTCGCACGCGCAGAGTGCCAGGGGAAGCGTCAAGGGGACGGACAGACAGCTGGAGGTGCGCGCGATGCTCAGTGAACGCAGGCTCGAAGTGCTGCGCGCCATCGTCCAGGACTACGTCGGCACCGAGGAGCCGGTGGGCTCCAAGGCGCTCACCGAGCGGCACAAGCTCGGTGTGTCCCCGGCCACCGTCCGCAACGACATGGCCGCGCTGGAGGAGGAGGGCTACATCGCCCAGCCGCACACCAGCGCCGGACGCATCCCCACGGACAAGGGCTACCGCCTCTTCGTCGACAAGCTCGCGGCCGTCAAGCCGATGAGTCCGCCCGAGCGCCGCGCGATCCAGAACTTCCTGGAGGGCGCCGTCGACCTCGACGACGTCGTGACGCGTACGGTACGGCTGCTCGCACAGCTCACCCGGCAGGTCGCCGTCGTGCAGTACCCGTCGCTGACGCGCTCGACGGTGCGGCACGTGGAGCTGCTGTCGATGGCCCCGGCCCGGCTGATGCTCGTGCTGATCACGGACACCGGCCGCGTCGAGCAGCGCATGATCGACTGCCCGGCCCCCTTCGGAGAAACGTCTCTCGCGGATCTGCGCGCGCGGCTCAACAGCCGGGTCGCCGGCCGCCGCTTCGCGGACGTTCCGCAGCTGGTCCAGGACCTGCCCGAGGCCTTCGAGGAACCGGAGGACCGCGGCACGGTCGCGACGGTGCTCTCCACCCTGCTGGAGACGCTCGTGGAGGAGACCGAGGAGCGGCTGATGATCGGCGGCACCGCCAATCTCACCCGCTTCGCGCATGACTTCCCTCTCACCATCCGTCCCGTCCTCGAGGCGCTCGAGGAGCAGGTCGTGCTCCTCAAGTTGCTCGGCGAGGCGAAGGATCCGGGCATGCGGGTGCGTATCGGTCATGAGAACGCACACGAGGGACTCAACTCCACGTCCATCGTCTCCGTGGGCTACGGTTCGGGCGGCGAGGCAGTAGCGAAACTGGGCGTGGTCGGACCGACCCGCATGGATTACCCGGGAACGATGGGAGCGGTACGAGCGGTGGCACGGTACGTCGGACAGATCCTGGCGGAGTCGTAAGTGGCCACGGACTACTACGCCGTACTCGGCGTGCGCCGTGACGCGTCGCAGGAGGAGATCAAGAAGGCGTTCCGTCGGCTCGCCCGCGAGCTGCACCCGGACGTCAACCCCGATCCCAAGACGCAGGAGCGGTTCAAGGAGATCAACGCCGCGTACGAGGTGCTCTCGGACCCGCAGAAGAAGCAGGTCTACGACCTCGGCGGCGACCCGCTGTCCCAGGCGGGCGGCGCCGGCGCGGGTGGCTTCGGCGCGGGCGGCTTCGGGAACTTCTCGGACATCATGGACGCGTTCTTCGGCACGGCGTCGCAGCGCGGACCGCGCTCGCGCACCCGCCGGGGCCAGGACGCCATGATCCGGCTCGAGGTCGAGCTCGACGAGGCGGCCTTCGGCACGACGAAGGACATCCAGGTCGACACGGCCGTCGTCTGCAACACCTGCAACGGGGAGGGTGCCGCGCCCGGCACCTCCGCGCAGACCTGTGACATGTGCCGCGGCCGCGGTGAGGTCTCGCAGGTCACGCGGTCCTTCCTGGGTCAGGTCATGACCTCCCGGCCGTGCCCGCAGTGTCAGGGCTTCGGCACGATCGTCCCGAACCCGTGCCCGGAGTGCGCGGGCGACGGGCGGGTGCGCTCCCGCAGGACGCTCACGGTCAAGATCCCCGCGGGTGTGGACAACGGCACGCGGATCCAGCTCGCGGGCGAGGGCGAGGTCGGCCCCGGCGGCGGTCCCGCCGGCGACCTGTACGTCGAGATCCACGAGCTGCCGCACCCGACCTTCCAGCGGCGCGGCGACGACCTGCACTGCACGGTCACCATCCCGATGACGGCGGCGGCCCTCGGCACGAAGGTCCCGCTGGAGACGCTGGACGGCCTGGAGGAGGTCGACATCCGTCCCGGTACGCAGTCCGGGCAGTCGATCCCGCTGCACGGCCGCGGCGTCACGCATCTGCGCGGCGGCGGCCGGGGCGACCTGGTCGTGCACGTCGAGGTGCAGACGCCGTCCAAGCTGGACCCCGAGCAGGAGCGGCTGCTGCGCGAGCTGGCGCAACTGCGGGGCGAGGAACGCCCGCAGGGGCAGTTCCAGCCGGGGCAGCAGGGGCTGTTCTCACGGCTGAAGGACGCCTTCAACGGGCGGTGACGCCGGGTGGGCGCCCCCGGCGGGGGCGGCAGTGCCTGGAGGGCCGCTCCTGGAGCTGCGGCCCCCCGGACCACGGCCTCGTCCCCAGGTGCCGGACGGGCTGATGGCGTCGGCCGTCGGCTGAATTGCACTGGACGCGGGCACATCCCACCACTCCTGACCCGCGGCCCCTTCCTCTGGCATATGCCAGAGGAAGGCCGGATTCGGACTTGTTCGGAGGACGTGACAACATGCCGTCATGTCCTCCGCGCTGACCGATCTCCTCCGCCATCCGATCGTGCAGGCCCCCATGGCGGGCGGCGTCTCCGTGCCGCAGCTCGCCGCCGCCGTGTCCGACGCCGGTGGCCTCGGGTTCCTCGCCGCCGGGTACAAAACCGCCGACGGCATGTACCAGGAGATCAAGCAGCTCCGCGCGCTCACGGGCGGCCCCTTCGGCGTGAACCTGTTCATGCCGCAGCCCGAGTATCCCGGTGCAAGTACCGGCTCCGCCGGAGCGGCCGGCGCCGCGCTGCCTTCTCCCGCCGCGGTCGAGGTCTACGCCAACCAGCTCGCAGGCGAGGCCGCCTGGTACGAGACCGAGCTGGGCGACCCCGACAGCGGCCGCGACGACGGCTACGACGTCAAGCTCGCCGTCCTCCTCGACAACCCGGTCCCGGTGGTCTCGTTCCATTTCGGGGTTCCGGCCCCGGAGGTTCTGGAGGCCCTGCGGCGCGCGGGCACTCTCACCCTCGTCACCGCGACCACCGCGGACGAGGCAGTGGCCGTGCAGAGCGCGGGCGCCGACGCGGTGATCGTGCAGGGCGTCGAGGCCGGCGGCCATCAGGGCACCCACCGGGACGTCCAGGAGAACGACGGGTCCGGCATCGGGCTGCTCGCGCTCGTCGCCCAGGTGCGCGAGAGTGTGGGGATCCCGATCGTGGCGGCGGGCGGGATCATGCGCGGCAGCCAGATCGCCGCGGTGCTCGCGGCGGGCGCGAGCGCGGCACAGCTCGGCACCGCGTTCCTCCCGACGCCCGAGTCCGGCGCGCACCCCGTGCACAAGCGGGCGCTGACCGACCCCCTGTTCGTCCGGACGGAGCTGACGCGCGCGTTCTCCGGGCGCCCGGCCCGCGGTCTGGTCAACCGGTTCATGCGGGAGCACGGACCGTATGCGCCGGCCGCCTACCCCGAGATCCACCACCTCACCTCGCCGCTGCGCAAGGCGGCCGCAAAGGCGGGCGACGCGCAGGGTATGGCGCTGTGGGCGGGGCAGGGCCACCGGCTGGCCCGCGAACTGCCTGCCGGGCAGCTCGTCGAGGTGCTGGCGGCGGAGCTGGAGGCGGCGAAGACAGCGTTGTCGGCGGGAGGTGCCGGGCGATGACGGCTCCCGTGTTCGTCGTGGACCGACTCGACGGAATCGGTCCGGAGTTCCTGCTCGAGGGGCCCGAGGGGCGGCACGCCGTCTCGGTGAAGCGCCTGCGGCCCGGTGAGGACGTGGTCCTCACCGACGGGCACGGGCGGTGGACCGAGGGCGTGGTGAAGGCCGCCGAGGGCAAGGACCGACTGGTGGTCATGGACCTGGAGTCCCTCCACGAGGAGCCCCCGGCGCCGGTGCGCATCACCGTCGTCCAGGCCCTGCCCAAGGGCGACCGGGGCGAGCTGGCGGTGGAGACGATGACGGAGGTGGGCGTGGACACGATCGTCCCGTGGGCGGCCTCCCGGTGCATCACGCAGTGGAAGGGCGACCGCGGGCTGAAGGCGCTCGGCAAGTGGCGGGCCACCGCCCGGGAGGCGGGCAAGCAGTCCCGCCGAGTGCGCTTCCCGGAGGTCGCGGACGCGGCGACGACCAAGCAGGTTGCGGCACTTCTGGCCAAAGCCGACTTCGCCGCGGTCCTGCACGAGAGCGGCGAGGAGCCCCTGGCGACCGTGGAACTCCCCGCGAAGGGCGAGATCGTGCTGGTCGTCGGGCCCGAGGGCGGTGTCTCCCCCGAGGAGCTGGCGCAGTTCGAGGAGGCGGGCGCGAGGGCGTTCCGGCTGGGGCGTACCGTCCTGCGTACATCGACCGCCGGGACCGCCGCGGCCGCCCTGCTGCTCGGCCGCACGGGCCGCTGGTCCTGACCCACGGGGGAACACCATGGAACTCGCCCAGGTACGGCTGCTGGTCTCGGACTTCGCCGGCTGTTACCGGTTCTACGCCGAGGTCCTCGGACTCAAACCCCAGTCGGGGGCGCTGGAGGGGCCGTACGAGAAGTTCAGCCCCGCCGCCGGCTCGGCGGGCATCGCGCTGCAGGACAGGGCGATGATGGCCGGGATCCTCGGTGAACTGGGCGACGAGGCGACGGGCCACCGCTCGCTGGTGGTGCTGCGCGTCGACGACCTGGACGCGTTCTGCGAGCAGATAACGTCCCGCGGCGCGACGCTGCTGCACGGCCCGGCCCCCATGACCGACCGCATGCGCGTCGCCCATCTCAAGGACCCGGAGGGCAACCTGGTGGAACTCCAGGAGTGGTTGCTGCTGCGCACCTGACGGCACGTCGGGAGGCGTACACGCGGGCGCTCGGGTGGCCGTATGCGCTCTACCGTCGTGGGCGTGGCAGTGGCAGGCTGCCCTCCATGGGGGCAGTGAGGCGGATCTGGCGGCGGCCGACGGGACGGCGGCGGGCCGCGGTGGTCACCGGGCTCGCGGTGGCCGCCGTGGGCGGTGTCGTGGCGTGCCGGCCCGGTGATCTGACTACGGCGTCGGTGGCGTACACGACCGACCAGACCGCGACCAAGGAACTGGAGCGGCAGCACGTGAACGTGCGCTGGCTCGCCTGCACGGGCAACTACGGCAACGGCAACAGGACCGCCGCAGCCGGCAGAACCCCCTCGCCGTCCGGGACCACCGTCGTCACCGTCGACTGCCAGGGGCAGACCGACGACAAGAAGGACATCACCGTCAAGGGCCGGGTCACCCGCGCCGTCGACGGCAAGTGCGTGCGCGGGGACCTCAGGGCGACCGTGGGCGGCAGGGAGTGGTTCCACGTCAGGGGCCTCGGCAACTGCAACGCGAGCAGCACGCCGACGCCCCCCGTCACATTCCGCCCGACCACCCCCGGCGAGCCCCGGCCCACCGTGACCGTGACGAAGACGATCTGGTGCCAGGGCGACCCCACCTGTTGGCCGGTCCAGGGCAAGTGACGCACGCAAAGGACCGGATCATGTGGGGAAAACCCCTGTCGGGGAAGGAGATCGCTGCTTAGGGTGACCTGGTGACTCAGTCCGCATCGCCCGCGTATCTACGCTTCCCGCACCTGCACGGCGAGTTGGTCGCCTTCACCGCCGAGGACGACGTCTGGGTCGCCCCGCTCGACGGCGGCCGTGCCTGGCGGGTCAGCGCCGACAACGTCCCGGTGAATCATCCCCGTTTCTCCCCGGACGGAACGACCGTCGCCTGGACCTCGACCCGCGACGGCGCACCCGAGGTGCATGTCGCCCCCATGGACGGCGGCCCCGCCAAGCGCCTGACGTACTGGGGGAGTGCGAAGACCCAGGTGCGCGGCTGGACCCCGGAGGGGCAGGTGCTGGCCCTGAGCACGGTCGGCCAGGCCTCGCTGCGCCGCACCTGGGCGCGTGCCGTGCCGCTCGACGGCGGGCCGGCCACCACCCTGCCGTACGGACCCGTCGGCGAGGTCGCGTACGGGCCGGCCACGGTCCTGCTGTCCGCGCCCATGGGCCGCGAGGCCGCCTGGTGGAAGCGGTACCGGGGCGGCACGGCGGGCAAGTTGTGGATCGACCGGGAGGGCGAGGGGGAGTTCGTACGGCTGCACCCGGACCTCGACGGGAACATCGAGTACCCGTCGTGGGTCGGCATGGGGGAGGAGCCGAGAACTCGGGGGAGGATCGTCTTCCTCTCCGACCACGAGGGCGCAGGTGCGCTGTACTCGTCGCTCGCCGACGGCTCGGACCTGCGACGGCACACCCCCCTCGGGGGTTTCTACGCTCGGCACGCGGCCACCGACGGCACCCGGGTCGTGTACTCCTGTGCCGGTGAACTCTGGATCCTAGACGACCTGGACGGTGCCGAGCCCCGGCGGCTGGACATCAGGCTCGGCGGACAGCGCGCCGACCTCCAGCCGTATCCCGTGAGCGCGTCCCGCTGGTTCGGGGCCGCCTCGCCCGACCACACCGGGCGCGGCAGCGCGATCTCCGTGCGCGGTGCCGTCCACTGGGTCACCCACCGTTCGGGGCCCGCCCGCGCGCTCGCCGCCGAGCACGGGGTCCGTGCCCGGCTGCCGCGCACCTTCCGCGCCGACCGCGAGGAGTGGGTGGTGTGGGTGACCGACGCGGAGGGGGAGGACGCACTGGAGTTCGCGCCCGCCACCGGTCTCCTGCCCGGCGCCATCCCGCGCCGGCTCGCGGTGGGGCAGCTGGGGCGGGTGCTCGGACTCGCGGTGGCGCCCGACGGCAGCCGGGTCGCGGTCGCGGCGGACGACGGGCGGGTGCTGCTCGTCGAGCGGGACAGCGGCGAGGTGCGCGAGGTCGACCGCAGCGAGGACGGGGAAGTCAACGGGCTCGTCTTCTCGCCCGACTCGGCGTGGCTCGCCTGGTCGCACCCCGGTCCGCGCCCGTTGCGCCACCTCAAGCTCGCCAACACGGCCGACCTGTCGGTGACGGAGGCGACCCCGCTGCGCTTCCGGGACTACGCGCCCGCGTTCACCCTGGACGGCAAGCACCTGGCGTTCCTCTCGGCACGCTCCTTCGACCCGGTCTACGACGAACACGTCTTCGACCTGGCCTTCGTGGGCGGCTCGCGGCCCCATCTGATCACGCTCGCGGCGACCACCCCGTCCCCCTTCGGTCCGCAGCGGCACGGCCGTCCCTTCGAGGCACCCGAGAAGGACGAGACGCCCGACAGCGAGGGCGCGCCCACGACCCGGATCGACCTGGAGGGGCTCGCCGACCGGATCGTGCCGTTCCCGGTCGAGTCCGCGCGCTATTCCGGACTGCGCGCAGCCAAGGACGGGGTGCTGTGGCTGCGGCACCCGGTGCGCGGTGTGCTGGGCGCCTCCCGCGCCACGCCGGACGACCCCGACCCCAAGACCGAGCTGGAGCGCTACGACCTCGTCCAGCAGCGCATCGAGCACCTCGCCGCGGACGCCGACCACTTCGCGGTCAGCGGTGACGGCAAGCGGGTGCTGCTGTGGACCGACGGCAAGCTCAAGGTCGTACCGAGCGACCGGCGCGCCCCGAACGACGACAACAGCGACGCGAACATCACCGTCGACCTGTCGCGGATACGGCAGACCGTCGACCCCGCGGCCGAGTGGCGGCAGATGTACGACGAGACCGGCCGCCTCATGCGGGACAACTTCTGGCGGGCCGACCTGGGCGGGGCCGACTGGCAGGGTGTACTGGACCGGTACCGGCCGGTGCTCGCGCGGGTCGCCACGCACGACGACCTGGTGGATCTCCTGTGGGAGGTGCAGGGCGAGCTGGGCACCTCGCACGCGTACGTCACGCCCAGCGGCCACGGTGTCGGCGCGGACCGGCGGCAGGGACTGCTCGGGGCCGACATCTCCCGTCACGCGGACGGCAGTTGGCGCATCGACCGGGTGCTGCCCTCGGAGACCTCCGACCCGGACGCGCACGCGCCGCTGGCCGCGCCCGGCGTCGCCGTACGGGCCGGGGACGCGATCATCGCGGTCGGCGGACGGCCGGTGGATCCGGTGACCGGGCCCGGGCCGCTGCTGGTCGGCACGGCGGGCACACCGGTGGAGCTGACGGTCTCACCGGCGGGCGGGGGCGATCCGCGGCACGTCGTCGTCGTACCGCTCGCGGACGAGGAGCCGCTCCGGTACCACGCGTGGGTGGCGGACCGACGGGCGTACGTGCACGAGAAGTCCGGGGGACGGCTCGGGTATCTGCACGTGCCGGACATGCAGGCGCCCGGCTGGGCCCAGATCCACCGCGACCTGCGGATCGAGGTCGCCCGGGAGGGGCTGGTCGTGGACGTCCGGGAGAACCGGGGCGGGCACACCTCCCAGCTGGTCGTGGAGAAGCTCGCGCGGCGGATCGTGGGTTGGGACCTGCCGCGCGGACTGCGGGCGTACAGCTATCCCGAGGATGCGCCGCGCGGACCCGTCGTCGCCGTCGCCAACGAGTTCTCCGGTTCGGACGGGGACATCGTGAACGCGGCGGTCAAGGCGCTCGGGATCGGGCCGGTGGTCGGGACGCGGACCTGGGGCGGGGTCATCGGGATCGACAGCAAGTACTGCCTCGTGGACGGCACGCTGGTGACGCAGCCGAAGTACGCGTTCTGGCTGGAGGGTTACGAGTGGGGCGTGGAGAACCACGGGGTCGATCCCGACGTCGAGGTGGTCCAGGCGCCGCAGGACCACGCGGCCGGGCGTGACACCCAGCTGGACGAGGCGGTGCGCACAGCGCTGGCGGCGCTGGAGGAACACCCGGCGAAGAGGCCCCCGGAGCTGCCTGCGCTGTGATCCACCGTGCCGGCCGCCGGCGGACCGGCGCACCACCGCCTCGCACCCGGTCCCGCCGCTCGCGGCGGGTGTTCCCCGCCCGCCCTTTTCCAAGTGGTCGGAGGAACACGGGAGAGCGTGCCGCCGCGTAGTGCCGCCCCCGGCCGGCCGGGGACTCACCCTTCAGAGCGGGCACGGAGGGCCCGTCGCCACAAGCCGCCGGTGGAGCACCGGCCGGCCGGTCACCGGACCCGCCGCTCGGCGGCGGCCCATGCCGCGCCTGCTCGCGGAGCGAAGAAGGGGGCGTTGCCGGAGGCCGGGCCGATACGATGCCGTCGTCGTGATCAGTCTGTGTGAGGAGGCACGCCCATGGCGGGAGAGCCGCAGGACGACTGCTTGTTCTGCAAGATCGTCGCGGGGCATGTCCCGGCGACGGTCGTCCGGGAGACCGAGACCACCGTCGCCTTCCAGGACATCAACCCCCAGGCGCCGACCCACGTACTGGTCATCCCGCGCGTCCACTACCGGGACATCGCCACTCTCGCCGCCGCCGAACCGGCCATCGCCGCCGGCCTGCTCCACGAGGCCGGCGAGATCGCCGCGCAGGAGAAGCTCGAGAGCTACCGCGTCGTCTTCAACACCGGCAGCGGGGCCGGGCAGACCGTCTGGCACGCGCACGGCCACGTCCTCGGCGGCCGCGGCCTGCAGTGGCCCCCCGGGTAAGGCGCCGTGTCCGCACGTGAACTGGTGGTCCTCGGCACCGCCAGCCAGGTCCCGACCCGGCAGCGCAACCACAACGGCTATCTGCTGCGGTGGGACGGGGAGGGCATCCTCTTCGATCCCGGCGAGGGCACCCAGCGGCAGATGCTCCGTGCCGGGGTCTCCGCCCACGACCTGTACCGGATCTGCGTCACCCACTTCCACGGGGACCATTCGCTGGGGCTGGCCGGGGTCATCCAGCGGATCAACCTGGACAAGGTGCCGCACAAGATCACCGCGCACTATCCCCGGTCCGGGCAGCACTTCTTCGAGCGGTTGCGGTACGCGACGGCCTACCGGGAGACCGCGCGGCTTGCCGAGGCACCGGTCGCCGAGGACGGGGTGCTGGCGACGACCGCCGCGTACACGCTCGAAGCCCGCCGGCTGTCCCACCCTGTCGAGTCGTTCGGTTACCGGCTCGTCGAACCCGACGGACGGCGCATGCTGCCCGAGCGGCTCGCCGCGCACGGGATCAAGGGCCCTGACGTGGGCCGTATCCAGCGCGAGGGCTCCCTGGGCGGTGTCCCGCTGGAAGCCGTGAGCGAGGTACGGCGCGGACAGCGGTTCGCGTTCGTCATGGACACCCGGCTGTGCGACGGGGTCTACGCCCTCGCCGAGGGCTGCGACCTGCTCGTCATCGAGTCGACCTTCCTCGACGATGACGAGGAACTGGCCGTCGAGCACGGTCACCTGACGGCAGGCCAGGCATCCCGGGTGGCACGGGAGGCCGGCGTGCGGCATCTGGTCCTCACCCACTTCAGCCAGCGCTACTCGGACCCCGAGGAGTTCGAGCGGCAGGCCCGGGCCGCCGGGTTCGAGGGAGAGCTGACCGTGGCGCACGACCTGCTGCGAGTGCCTGTCCCGAAACGGGCCTGACCGGGCCTTACGATGCTTTGATGCCCCTCCCCAAAGCTGAACTGCACCTCCACATCGAAGGCACCCTCGAACCCGAGCTGGCCTTCGCGCTGGCCGCACGCAACGGTGTCGAACTCCCCTACGCCGACACCGAGCAGTTGCGCAAGGCGTACGCCTTCGAGGACCTCCAGTCCTTCCTGAACCTGTACTACGAGCTCATGGCCGTGCTGCGGACCGAGCAGGACTTCGAGGACCTCGCCAACGCCTACCTCGAGCGGGCCGCCACGCAGGGAGTGCGGCACGCCGAGATCTTCTTCGACCCGCAGGCCCACATCGCCCGCGGGGTCGGCATGGGCACGGTCGTCGAGGGACTGTGGCGGGCGCTCGGCCGGTGGGGGTCCCCCCGCTCGAGCGAAGCCGAGAGTGGGGGAGAGCAGAACCACGGGGTCTCCACCCAGCTGATCATGTGCTTCCTGCGGGACGAGTCCGCCGAGTCGGCCCTGGAGACGCTCGAGGCCGCGAAGCCCTACCTCGACCGGATCGTCGGCGTCGGCCTCGACTCGGCCGAGGTCGGCCACCCGCCGGCCAAGTTCCGCGAGGTCTACGAGGCCGCCGCCGCCCTCGGGCTGCGCCGGGTGGCGCACGCGGGCGAGGAGGGGCCGCCGGAGTACATCACCGAGGCCCTGGACGTGCTCGGCGTCGAGCGCGTCGACCACGGGCTGCGCTGCATGGAGGACCCGGCCCTCGTCGAGCGGCTGGTGCGCGAGCGCGTGCCGCTGACGCTCTGCCCGCTGTCCAACGCCCGCCTGCGCGCCGTGGACACCCTGGCGGACCACCCGCTGCCCGCGATGCTCGACGCCGGGCTGCTGTGCACCGTCAACTCCGACGACCCCGCCTACTTCGGCGGGTACGTGGGAGACAACTTCCACGCCGTACGGGACACCCTCGGCCTGAGCGAGGAGCGGATGCGCGAGCTGGCGCGCAACTCCTTCGTCGCCTCCTTCTTGGAGCACGACGAGGAGCGGCGGGCGCGTTACCTCGCCGAGGTCGACGCGTACGAGTTCGGTGGGCGCTAGACGGCTCCGGGTCCCGGTGCGGTGGTCGCCTGGCGGGGTCCGGCTGTGTCGTATTCCTGTCGTGCGGTCGCTGTCGGTGTGTCGAGGGAGATCTCGACGACCGGCTGTTGCGGTGCGCCGATCGGCGGTACCGCGCCCATAGGGGTGCCCGTGGAGGCGGCGACCACGGCGGCCGGGGTGCCTCCGCGGCGGCGTACCGCGCCGGGCAGGAGCGGGCGGCCGCCGGTGTGCAGGGCGACCGCGGTCAACGGGAGCGTGATCACCAGCAGACCGGCGGCGAGGATCGTGCCCATCGCCGGAAAGCCCGCCTGCGCGGCCAGCACGCTGCCGGTCAGCGGGCCCGCCGCCGTGCCGAGCGAGGATGCCGAACCGACCAGGACCGCCCAGCGTCCGCGCGGATCGAGCGAGGCGGCGAGGCCGATGAGGTACGACAGCACGATCGGGTAGAGCGTGTTCCAGGCGATCTCACCGGCCGCGAAGGTGCCGAGTCCGGTGGCTGAGGCGCTCAGCGCGATGCAGCCGGCGATGAGCGCGGTACCCGCGCCGATGGGGAGCGCGCGGCCGCGACGCGGGCCGAGCACACCCGCGCCGATCACGCCGAGCAGCCCGGTGCCGAGCGCGATCGCAAAGACCGCACCGACGGTGACCTCCGTGAGGTGTGCCTGGGTGAGCCCGATGCGCCCGCTGACACCCCACAGGGAGTTCTGCGCCAGGGACCAGCACAGGATGCCGGCGGCAAGGACGAGACCCGAGCGTGCGTGGGGCAGGCGGCCGGCCGTCCCGGTCCCGCGGGGAGCGGCCGCCGGCGTCGGGACCGGGAGGCGGCCGGTCGCAGGCCACACCAGCACCGCGGTGAGCGCGATCGCGGCGAGCGGGAGACCGTGGCCCGGGCCGAGGTGGGGGACCGTCAGATAGACCGCCCCGGCGAGTGCGGAGACGCAGAGCAGGCCCAGCGTGGAGGCACGGTGCGGGTCGCTCCCCCAAGCTCTCGACTTCGCTCGAGCAGGGGGCACCCCCATGGCGGCGATGCCGGTCGCGGCGACGGTGGTGGCCGTGCCGGAGCCGAAACCGCCGACGACCGCTCCCGCGACGACCACGGGGATGCTGTGGCTGAGCGCGGCCGTGCCGTATCCGGCGGCGGCGAGCAGCAGTCCCGCCCGCGCGAGCCGGCGGGGACCGATCCGGTGGACGTGGGCTGCGAGCAGGAAGCCCGCGCCGGCCGAACCGAGCAGCAGGGCACTGCCGATGGAGCCGGCCTCGGTGGCCGAGAGCGGCAGGCCCGAGTCGAGTCTGCCGACGGTGGTGGGCAGGAGGTACGCGGCAAGGTACCCGGCTGTGAAAAGGGCGACGAGGGGCCAGGGCGGGGCGGTGCGGGAGGACACGGGCGTTCCAGGGCGTGCGGAAGGAGCGGCTCAGAAAAAGGGGGAGTTGGGGCGCCGTCCGTCGAACGACAGGAACGCGCGGGCAATTTGTATCAAGCACGCGGTTGAAGAAGAAGCCCGGGGTGTGTGATGTGGGTCACGTAGGGGTTTGGAGCTGGTGGGGCCGGGTAGGCGCGAGCTTTTTCGGCTGTCCGCCGCCCTGTGGTGCCCCGATTCAGCGCCAGTGCGGCGCCCCCGCGCCACCCGGTGCGATCCCCTCGATCCTCGCCCGGACTTCCCGCATCACTGTCACGATCCGCTCCTCGTGACCCGGCGTCAGGCGGGCCACCGGCACCGAGCAGCTGATCGCGTCCTGGGCCGGTGTGTCGTAGCGGAGCGCGAAGCCGAAGCCGACGATGCCGGCCACGCCCTCCTCGCGGTCGATCGAGTGGCCGCGCTCGCGGGTCGCGGCCAGGTCCGCCGCCAGGGACTCACGGGTCGTGCGCGTGTTCGGGGTGAGCGCCTCGTACGGGCCCTCGGGCAGCTCCTCGTCGGGTCGCTCCGCCAGCAGCGCCTTGCCGAGCGCGCCCGCGTGTGCGGGCAGGCGGCGGCCCACCCGGCTGATCGTGCGCAGGTATTCGTGCGACTCGCGGGTCGCCAGATAGGCCACGTCCGTGCCGTCGAGGCGTCCCATGTGGATCGTCTCGCCGAGCGCCTCCGACGCCTCGTCGAGAAACGGGCGCACGATACGGACGCGCGGGTCGGAGTCCAGATAGCTCGTGCCCGCCAGCAGGGCATGGATGCCGATGCCGTAGAGGGAGCCCGTGATGTCCGTGCGCACCCAGCCCCGCGAGATCAGGGTCTGGAGCAGGGCGTACATGGAGCTGCGCGGTACCTCGAGCTGGTCCGCGAGCTCCTGCAGGCGTGCCGGGCGGTCGCCCCGCGCGGCGAGCAGTTCGAGCAGCTCGACCGTGCGCGCGGCTGACTTCACTTCGCGGACGCCCCCTGTGTCTGACATGCGCCGATCGTAATCCGGGTGGGAGGGGCCGGTGCGCGATGCGTGCGTGCCCATTGACGGCTCCGGTTCGCGTATCTAATCTTCATCTTCATACGTGGATGACATCTACATGGGGAGATAAGCGAGTGGGTGGCGGTACGGATACAGACAGGCAGGCCGTGACTCGCAGACTGCGGGACGGCATGGCGCAGGGGGTGCTGTCGTTTCCTCTCACGAGCTTCGCCGAGGACGGTTCCCTCGACCTCGACGGCTTCCGCGCCCACGTCACGGCGCAGCTCGCCGCCCGCCCCGGCGCCGTCTTCCCGGCCTGCGGCACGGGAGAGTTCTTCTCCCTGGACGAGGAGGAGTACGGGCAGGTCGTCGTCGCGGCGGTGGAGGCGGCCGAGGGGCGCGTGCCCGTCGTCGCCGGCATCGGATACGGCTGGGCGCAGGCCGTACGGTTCGCGCGGACCGCCGAGGAGGCCGGTGCCGACGCGCTGCTCGTGCTGCCGCACTACCTCGTCGCCGCACCGCAGGACGGGCTCGTCGCGCAGCTGGAGCACATTGCCGCCCGCACCCGGCTCCCGCTCATCGCCTATCAGCGCGGCCAGGTCGCCTTCGGCGTCGAGGCGTTCGAGCGCATCACCCGGATCCCCGGTGTCATCGGACTCAAGGACGGCCACAGCGACCTGGACCGGCTGCAACGGCTCACCCTCACCGCACCCGAGGGCTTCCTGTTCTTCAACGGGGCGGCCACCGCGGAGATCCAGGCGCGCGCGTACGCCACCGTCGGCGTCCCCGCCTACTCCTCCGCCGTCCACGCCTTCGCCCCCGAGATCGCGAACGCCTTCTTCGCCGCGCTGCAAGGCGGCGACGACGCCACGGTGGACAAGCTGCTGCGCGACTTCTACGTCCCGCTCGTCGCACTCCGCGACCGGGTGCCCGGTTACGCCGTGTCGCTGGTCAAGGCGGCGGCCCGGCTGCGCGGCCGCCCCGTGGGACCCGTACGCGCTCCGCTCACCGACCCGTCGGCGGCCGACCTGGCCGACCTGGAAACCCTGCTCGCCACCGGACTCGACCTCGTAGGAGCCGCCCTGTGACCCGCGACCTGACCATCACCGAAGTGCGCCTGACCCCGATCCTGGTCGCAGACCCGCCCCTCCTGAACACCCAGGGGGTTCACCAGCCGTACACGCCCCGCCTGATCGTGGAGGTGGTGACGGCCGACGGGATCACCGGGCTCGGCGAGACGTACGGCGACACCAAGTACCTGGAGCTCGCCCGGCCCTTCGCCGACAAACTGATCGGCCGCCAGGTGTCCGACCTCAACAGCCTGTTCACCGTCGCCGACGAGGTCTCCGTCGACGTCTCGCGCGTGGACGACCAGGTCGACGTGGGCGGACTGCGCGGTGTCCAGACCGCCGACAAACTGCGCCTGTCCGTCGTCTCCGGCTTCGAGGTCGCCTGCCTCGACGCCCTCGGCAAGGCGCTCGGGCTCCCCGTGCACGCGCTGCTCGGCGGCAAGGTGCGGGACGCGGTCGAGTACAGCGCGTACCTCTTCTACAAGTGGGCCGACCATCCCGAGGGCGTCGCCTGCGAGAGGAACGACTGGGGTGCCGCCGTCGACCCGGCCGGAGTCGTCGAGCAGGCGCGGCGGTTCAAGGAGCGGTACGGCTTCACCTCCTTCAAGCTCAAGGGCGGTGTCTTCCCGCCGGACGAGGAGATCGCCGCGATCCGCGCCCTCGCCGAGGCTTTCCCCGGCCACCCACTGCGTCTCGACCCCAACGGAGCCTGGTCCGTGGAGACCTCGCTGAAGGTGGCGCAGGAGCTCGGGGGCGTCCTCGAATACCTGGAGGACCCTGCGCTCGGCACCCCCGCCATGGCCGAGGTCGCCGCCAACACCGGCGTGCCGCTCGCCACCAACATGTGCGTGACGACCTTCGCCGAGATCCAGGAGGCGTTCACGAAGGGCGCCGTCCAGGTGGTCCTCTCCGACCACCACTACTGGGGCGGCCTGCGCAACACCCAGCAACTCGCGGCCATCTGCCGCACCTTCGGCATAGGGGTGTCCATGCACTCCAACACCCACCTGGGGATCTCTCTCGCCGCGATGACCCACGTCGCGTCGACCGTCCCCGATCTGCACCACGCCTGCGACTCCCACTACCCCTGGCAGTCGGAGGACGTCCTGACCGAGCGCCTCACCTTCGAGGGCGGCAAGGTCACCGTCTCGGACACGCCCGGCCTCGGCGTCGAACTCGACCGCGACAGGCTGGCGTTCCTGCACCGGAGGTGGCTCGACGACGACGGGTCGCTCAAGGACCGGGACGACGCGGCCGCCATGCGTCTCGCCGACCCCGAGTGGGTCACCCCGTCCGTGCCGCGCTGGTAACTCGGCTCGCCGGCCCGGGAGTTCGGCTCGGGGACAGCGACCGTCATCGTCGGCCCCGTCTCCGGTGCCCTGCTGGAGATGCACGGTGTCTGGGGTCACGCGGGCCGGCAGTGGATGTTCTTCATCGAGGGCGTCTTCTCCGTGGTCCTCGGCTTCGTCGTCTACCGACTCCTCGACTCCGGCATCGAGACGGCGAACTGGCTCACGGAGGAGGAGAAGACCTCCCTGGTCGCGGTCATCGACGCCGAGCAGGACACACGTGACCGGCAGCGGGGCACGGATCGGCACGTCTCCCGCTGGAAGCTGCTCGCCGACCCGCAGATGCTGCTGTTCCTGTGGATCTACTTCGCCATCAACGCGGCCCTGTACGCGGTGACGTTCTGGCTGCCGTCGATCGTCGACGACATCGGCGGGCTGAGCGACTTGCAGGTGGGTCTGCTCACCTCGGTGCCGTGGCTGTGCGCGATCGCCGCCGTGTACGTCAGCGGCCGGATCTCCGACCGGATCGGCAAGCGGCGGCCGATCCTGATCACGCTGCTGGTCCTCGGCGGCTGCGGCACGCTCCTCGCCGTCTTCGTGTCGCCGTGGGCGGGCCTGGGCGCTCTGTGTCTGGCCGCGATGGGCTTCAAGCCGGCCTCGCCGATCTTCTGGACGATCCCGCAGAGCTACCTCGACGCCCGTGCCTCCGCCCCCGGCATCGCGCTGATCAACTCCATCGGCAACCTGGGCGGCTTCGTGGCCCCGACGGCCTTCGGCATCATCGGGGACGCGACGGGCTCGACGAAGGGCGGGCTGGTCGGTCTCACTGTCGTCGGCTTCCTCGCCGCACTGAGCGTGCTGCTGGTACGGGGCGGCGGTGTCAACGACCGGATCAGGACGCGTCCGGCCGCGGCGGCCGAGGCACGCGCCCCGAGGGCGACCCCGGGCGCGGCCCGGACCGCACACCCGGGAACGGCCGCGACCTGACGTGACGGGCGGCTCCGGTGCGACCGGCGCCGCCCGCGGGGACGGTTGGTGCACACTGGCTGGATCCGCACCATGCCAGGGAGCAACTGTGACCGCGACCATCGGAGAGGGACACCACAGCCACCCCCACATCGACCCCCTCGCCGCCCTGCGCGTGCCGGGTGACCCGCCGTGGGACGTCTATCTCACGGGGACGGTTTTCCTCGACATCATCTTCACCGGGCTCGACTCCGCCCCGGTGCGCGGGACCGAGTCATGGGCGCGCGGGATGGGGTCGAGCCCCGGCGGCGTCGCCAACATGGCCGCCGCGCTGGCCCGCCTCGGCCTGAAGACCTCCCTGGCGGCCGCCTTCGGCGACGACCACTACGGCGAGTACTGCTGGGACGAGATGGAGCAGGGCGAGGGCATCGACCTCTCGGCGTCGCGGAGAGTCCCCGGCTGGCACTCCCCGGTCACCGTCTCCATGGCGTACGAGGGCGAGCGCACCATGGTCTCCCACGGCCACGAGCCGCCGCCGGAGGAGCCTGCTCCCGCCTGCCCGCCCCGCGCCCGCGCCGCCGTCGCCTCGTTGACCCCGGGCAGGCGCGCCCCCTGGATCGCCGAGGCCGCGGGTCGCGGCACCCGCATTTTCGCGGACGTCGGCTGGGATGACACCGGCGCATGGGATCTGGCGGGGCTCGCCGACCTCGGACACTGCGAGGCGTTCCTGCCGAACGCGGAAGAGGCCATGCGGTACACGGGCACCGACTGCCCCCGTGCCGCCGCCCACGCGCTGACCGATCACGTGCCGCTGGCTGTCGTCACCCTCGGCGCCGACGGGGCGTACGCAGTGGACCGGCGTACCGGGGAGACGGCCAGCGTGCCCGCGATCGCCGTCGAGGCCCTGGACCCCACCGGCGCCGGCGACGTCTTCGTGGCGGGCTTCGTCACCGGCACGCTGGCCGAGTGGCCGCTGGCCGACCGCCTCGCCTTCGCGGGTCTGACCGCCGCCCTGTCCGTGCAGGAGTTCGGCGGGTCGCTCTCGGCGCCCGGCTGGTCCGAGATCGCGGCGTGGTGGCGCGAGGTCCAGTCGTACGAGGATCAGGAGCCGGCGGCGCTCAGCAGATACGCGTTTCTGGAGGGGCTTGTTCCGGAGGCGAGCATCGAGCCGTGGCCGCGCCGCAGGGCCGTCCCGACCATCGGGTTCCGCCGGTCGGCATGATCCTCGCGAGGCTCGGGGGTTGCGGACCCTCGAAAGCCCAGCCGTCGCAGTTGCTTCGGGTTCCGTTGCCAGTCCTTCGCGGCCTTCACATGCAGGTCGAGGCTGTATCGATGTGCGGCTGCCGCCGCGCGGTCGGGGTCCCGAGCGGCGCCTCGATGTGCTTGTCCCTCAGAAGCCCAGCCGTCGCAGTTGCTTCGGGTCCCGCTGCCAGTCCTTCGCGACCTTCACATGCAGGTCGAGGAAGACCGGGGTCCCGAGCAGCGCCTCGATGTGCTTGCGGGACTTGATGCCGACTTCCTTCAGCCGCTTGCCTTTCGGCCCGATGATGATGCCCTTCTGGCTGGGCCGTTCGATGTAGACGTTCGCGTGGATGTCGAGGAGCGGCTTGTCCGCCGGGCGGTCCTCGCGCGGCAGCATCTCCTCCACCACCACCGCGATCGAGTGCGGCAGTTCGTCGCGCACGCCCTCCAGCGCCGCCTCCCGGATCAGCTCGGCCACCATGACCTGCTCCGGTTCGTCCGTCAGATCACCCTCGGGGTAGAGCGCCGGTCCTTCGGGCAGCAGCGGGATCAGCAGGTCGGCCAGCAGTTCCACCTGCTTGTCCCCGACCGCCGAGACGGGCACGATCTCCGCCCACTCGATCCCCAGTTCCTTGCCCAGCTGGTCGATCGCGATCAGTTGTTCGGCCAGGGCCTTGGGGTCGACGAGGTCCGTCTTCGTGACGATCGCGACCTTCGGAGTCTTCTTGATCCCGGCCAGCTCCTTGGCGATGAAGCGGTCACCGGGGCCGATCTTCTGGTCGGCGGGCAGGCAGAAGCCGATCACGTCCACCTCGGCCCAGGTCGTACGGACCACGTCGTTCAGCCGCTCGCCCAGCAGCGTCCGCGGCTTGTGCAGACCCGGGGTGTCGACCAGGATCAGCTGCGCGTCCGGCCGGTGGACGATGCCCCGAACCGTGTGCCGCGTCGTCTGCGGCCGGTTCGAGGTGATCGCCACCTTCTGCCCGACCAGAGCGTTCGTGAGGGTGGACTTGCCCGCGTTGGGGCGGCCCACGAAACAGGCGAAGCCCGCCCGGTGGACGGCCTCGGGCGGTTCGGAAGACTGGGTGCGAACGCTCATGGCGCCCATTGTCCCTGATCCACGGAGCCCCGCCGCACGGCCGACCGCACCCAGGACACGGTGAGGGTTCGGAAACTCCCACGCAACACGAAACGTCACCGAAACATCCCCTCGGCCCGCGCCTCGGGTTCAAGAAGGACGCCATGCGCCCGCACAACCTGCCGATGGTGATGCTCGGGGCCGGTCTCCTCTGGTTCGGCTGGTTCGGCTTCAACGCCGGCTCGGCCCTCGGCGCGAACGGCATCGCCGCGGCCGCCTTTCTCAACACCCTCGCCGCCGGCTGCACCGGCCTGCTCGGCTGGCTCTTCGTCGAGCACAAGCGCGACGGCCACCCCACGACGCTGGGCGCGGCGTCCGGCGCCGTCGCCGGTCTGGTCGCGATCACGCCCTCCTGCGGTACGGTCTCCCTGCTCGGCGCCCTGGTCGTCGGCCTGGCCGCCGGTGTCGTCTGTTCGTACGCCGTGAGCTGGAAGTTCAAGCTGAACTACGACGACTCGCTCGACGTCGTCGGTGTCCACCTCGTCGGCGGCGTCATCGGCACGCTGCTGATCGGCCTCTTCGCGGTCAGAGGGATGACCGGCGGGAGCGAGGGCCTGCGCTACGGCGGAGGGCTCGCCCAGCTGGGCAAGCAGCTGGTGGCCGTGGTGGTCGTGGCGGTGTACGCCTTCGCCGTGACGTACGGCATCGGCAAGCTGATCGACAGGGCGATGGGCTTCCGGGCGAGCGAGGAGCAGGAGCACACCGGCCTGGACCTTACGGTGCACGCCGAGACCGCCTACGATCACGGGGTCCTGGGCCACGGCGCCCCGGTCGCCCACTCCGCCCCCTCCGCCACGCAGAAGGTCACGTCCCAGGCATGAAGCTCATCACCGCGATCGTCAAGCCGTTCCGCCTCGACACGGTCAAGACGGCCCTCCAGGAACTCGGCGTGCACGGCCTGACCGTGACCGAGGCGAGCGGCTACGGCCGCCAGCGCGGCCACACCGAGGTGTACCGCGGTGCCGAGTACCGGGTCGACCTCGTACCCAAGGTCCGGATCGAGGTCGTCGTCGAGGACGCGGACGCCGACGCCGTCATCGATGCGATCGTCAAGGCCGCGCAGACGGGGAAGATCGGGGACGGGAAGGTGTGGGCGCTGCCGGTGGAGACGGTGGTGCGGGTACGGACGGGCGAGCGCGGCGCCGACGCGCTCTGACCGCCAGCCCTCCGGCCAAGGCCGACCGCGCAGGGCGGCGCGGACGCGGTCAGACCCGTGGCTGGTCGAACGCCGAAGTCCTACGGTGGGCCCATCCCTCTGTTCGGCGTCCGAGGACAAGGCCGGTAGGCCGAACGGGGGGCCGGGGCCCCCAGAGACGTCAGCCCGCGGAGACCGTCAGCCGCACGACCCCGTCGGGCGAGGCGACCAGCACCGGCGTCTCGGGTCCGCCGAGGTCCCGTACGGCCGCCCGGTCCTCCGCCGACGCGGACTCGGACTCGGTCACGACCGCCGCCGCCTCCAGGGACTTCGCCCCGGACGCCACCGCCATCGCCACCGCTGTCCGCAGCGCGCTCAACTTCAGCGAATCGAGGGCAACGGTCCCGGCCACATACGTACGTCCGGTCTCGTCCCGTACGGCGGCCCCCTCGGGCACTCCGTTGCGGGCCCGCACGGAACGGGCCAGGGTGACGATCTTGCGGTCCTCGGGGTCGAGCGCGTTGCTGTCGGTCATGCCCTGAGCATACGAAGAACGGATCGCTCAGGTCGGGGCGGCCCGGATCAGGGGCGGTCGAGCCGGAGACGGTCGGCTCTCGGCAGACCGGCGACCACAAGGTCGTACGAGTCCTCGACGAGCTCCCTGACCAGGCGGTCGGGGAGTTCGCCGTCCACCGTGACGGTGTTCCAGTGGCGCTTGTTCATGTGCCAGCCGGGGACGATCAGGCCCTCGTACTCGGTGCGCAGCCTGACCGCGTCCTCGGGGTCGCACTTGAGGTTGACCGTCAGGGGCCGCGCGTCCAGGTGCGTCAGGGCGAAGAGCTTGCCCTGGACCTTGAAGACCGAGGTGTCCGGGTTGAAGGGAAGTCCTCGACGGCCGCGTTGAACGACAGACAGAGGGCGCGCAGCTCCTGAGGGGTCATTCCTGCTCCGGCTCCTCCTCCGGGGGCTCGACCGGGCCCACCGGCTCCACCAGCACGGTCACGATCTTGTTCCGGCGCCCGGCCGCGGCCTCCGCGGTCAGCCGCAGCTCACGGCCGTCCGGCAGTTCCACGACCGACGAGGCACCGGCGATGGGCACGCGGCCCAGCGCCTTCGCGAGCAGTCCGCCGACCGTCTCCACATCCTCGTCGTCGTACGCCTCCAGGCCGTAGAGCTCGCCGAGGTCGCCGATGTCGAGGCGGGCGGTGACCCGGTAGCGGTCCTCCCCCAGGTCCTCGACCGGCGGCAGCTCGCGGTCGTACTCGTCGGTGATCTCACCGACGATCTCCTCCAGGATGTCCTCGATGGTGATGATCCCGGCCGTGCCGCCGTACTCGTCGATGACGACGGCGACGTGGTTGCGTTCCTTCTGCATCTCGCGCAGCAGGTCGCCCGCGTTCTTGGTGTCGGGGACGAAGGTGGCCGGCCGCATGGCGGTGGACACCAGCTCGGATTCGGCGTCCCGGCTGATGTGCGTCTTGCGGGCCAGGTCCTTCAGATAGACGATCCCGACGATGTCGTCCTCGCTTTCGCCGGTGACCGGGATGCGCGAGAAGCCGGACCTGAGGGCCAGGGTCAGTGCCTGGCGGATGGTCTTGTAGCGCTCGATGACCACCAGGTCCGTCCTCGGGACCATCACCTCCCGTACGAGGGTGTCGCCCAGCTCGAAGACCGAGTGCACCATCCGGCGCTCCTCGGCCTCGATGAGTGACTCCTTCTCCGCGAGGTCGACCAGCGCCCGCAGCTCCGCCTCGGAGGCGAAGGGGCCGCGGCGGAAGCCCTTGCCGGGGGTGAGGGCGTTGCCGATGAGGATGAGCAGGTAGGGGATCGGTCCCATGATCCGGGCCAGCGGCAGCAGCACGTACGCGGCCGCCGTCGCGGTGTTCAGCGGATGCTGGCGGCCGATGGTGCGCGGGGAGACGCCGACGGCGACGTACGACACGAGGACCATGACCGCGATGGCGACCAGGAGGGCCTCGGCGGTGTTGTCGAACGCCTTGAGGCAGGCGTACGTCACGAGCGCGGCGGCGGCCATCTCGCAGGCGACGCGGACGAGCAGCGCCACATTGAGGTAGCGGGTCGGGTCCGCGGCGACCTGGGCGAGTCTGGCGCTGCCGCGCCGGCCACTGCGTACCGCCTCCTCGGCGCGGAAGCTGGAGACGCGCGCAAGGCCCGCCTCCGCGCAGGCGGCGAGCCAGGCGACGACGACCAGGGCGATCGCGCCGATGACGAGCTGGGGACTCATGACACGGTCGGGGCCGGGGAGGGGCCGGTCAGGCCCTTCTCCGCGCGCCAGCCGTCCACGATGGCGGCCTGGAGGCCGAACATCTCGGCCTTCTCGTCTGGTTCCTCGTGGTCGTAGCCGAGCAGGTGCAGCACGCCATGGACGGTCAGGAGCTGGAGCTCCTCGTCCATGGAGTGCTGCGTCGGTGCCTCGGCGCCCTGCTTGGCGGCGACCTCCGGGCACAGCACGATGTCGCCGAGCAGTCCCTGGGGCGGCTCGTCGTCGTCCTTGGACGGCGGCCGCAGCTCGTCCATCGGGAAGGACATGACATCCGTCGGCCCGGGCAGGTCCATCCACTGGACATGCAGCTGCTCCATGGCGTCGGCGTCCACGACGATCACCGAGAGCTCGGAGAGCGGGTGGATGCGCATTCGCGCGAGCGCGTAACGGGCGATGTCGAGGATCGCCTGCTCGTCGACCTCGGTACCGGACTCGTTGTTGACGTCGATCGACATGGTGCCGCTGGTCTACTTCCCCTTGTGCGCGTGCCCGGCCTTGCCGCGGCCCGGTTTGTGCGTGCCGTTCTCGGTGCCGTACTCGCTGTCGTACTTCTCGTAGGCGTCGACGATACGGCCGACGAGCTTGTGCCGTACGACATCGTGGGACGTCAGCCGGGAGAAGTGGACGTCCTCGACGCCTTCCAGGATCTCCTGGACCTGCCGCAGACCGCTCTTGGTGCCGTTCGGAAGGTCGACCTGGGTGACGTCACCCGTGATCACGATCTTCGAGTCGAAGCCGAGGCGGGTGAGGAACATCTTCATCTGCTCGGGGCTCGTGTTCTGGGCCTCGTCGAGGATGATGAAGGCGTCGTTGAGGGTGCGGCCACGCATGTACGCCAGCGGGGCGACCTCTATCGTCCCGGCGGCCATCAGCCGCGGGATCGAGTCGGGATCGATCATGTCGTGCAGTGCGTCGTAGAGCGGGCGCAGATACGGGTCGATCTTCTCGTACAGCGTGCCGGGCAGGAAGCCGAGGCGCTCGCCCGCCTCCACGGCCGGCCGGGTCAGGATGATGCGGTTGACCTGCTTGGACTGCAGGGCCTGCACCGCCTTGGCCATGGCGAGGTATGTCTTGCCGGTGCCCGCCGGGCCGATGCCGAAGACGATCGTGTGCTTGTCGATCGCGTCCACGTACCGCTTCTGGTTCAGCGTCTTGGGACGGATGGTGCGGCCGCGCGAGGAGAGGATGTTCTGCGTGAGCACCTGGGCCGGGGTCTCCTCGGGGCCCTCGCCGTTGTCGCTCGCCCGGAGCATGGCGATCGAGCGTTCCACTGCGTCCTCCGTCATCGGCTGTCCGGTGCGGAGCACCAGCATCATCTCGTCGAACAGTCGCTGGATCAGAGCGACTTCCCGGGGATCCCCGACCGCGCTGATCTCATTGCCCCGGACATGGATGTCGGCCGCCGGGAAAGCCGTCTCGATCACGCGCAGGAGGGAGTCTCCGGACCCCAGCACGGTCACCATGGGGTGCTGGGCGGGGACGGTGAAGTGCGCTCGGGCCTGTCCCTCCGCGGGGCTGTGCGCTGTGGGTGTCTGAGTCATGGGCCGGCTCTGAAGGCCTGCGATTCCTCCTCCGTACGGCCGCGCAGCTGAGGGCGGCCTCGCGTTTCAAGGGTACGACGCGGGGCTGACAGAACCGTAGGATTTTCACCGGGGCTTCTTCGGTATCGCCGGTCACTCCACTCCCCGTATCCGCCCCACCAGCACCGCCCCGGCCAGTCCGATCACCGCCGCCACCAGGTACAGCACGCGATAGCCGCCCAGGTAGGTCACGATCGGCGCGGCCAGGGCCGGGGCCGCGACCTGGGGGAGGGCGTTGGCGACGTTGATGACCCCCAGGTCCTTCCCGCGGTCCAGCGCCCTCGGCAGGACGTCCGTCATCAGCGCGAAGTCGACCGACGTGAAGACCCCGAAGCCCACACCCAGGACCGCCGCCGCGACGACCGTGCCGGTCCAGGTCTGCCAGCCGGACAGGGCCGCCGTCGCCACCGCCATCAGCACCCCCGACCAGATCACGAACGGCTTGCGGCGGCCCACCCGGTCCGACCGGACCCCGCCGACGACGACCGTGGCGAGGAGGGTCACGCCGTTGACCGCGGTGAGGACGAGCACGCCCTGCTCGGGGTCGTGGTAGGCGATGCGGTCCCGCAGGTAGTACAGGAGGTACAGCAGCACCAGCGCGTTGCTGAGGTTGATCAGGAAGCGGGTCAGCCACGCCCAGCCCAGGTCGGGGAAGCGGCGCGGGCTCAGCCAGAACCCGGCGAGGAAGGCCCGCCACGACCAGGCGGGGCGGGCCGAAACCGGCAGACGCAGGTCCTTGTGGGCCAGGACGTACGGGAGCACGCCCAGTACGGTGAACGCCGCGCACGCCGCATAGCCCGCGCCGATGCCCCCGGCCACGGTCGCCAGACCGGTCCCGCCGACCACGCCCAGGATCTGCGCCGCCCCCAGCCAGCCGCCCACCGAGCCCCGCTGGGACCGTGGCACCCGGTCGGGGACCGCCGCCGTCACCGCCGCGAAGGCCGCGTTCAGCGTCAGCTGGACCAGGCACCAGCCGAGCGCCATGGTCCACGGGCCGTCCGCCCGGGCCAGCAGCAGGAGCGACAGCGCCCCGCCCGCCGTCCCGGCCACGATCCACGGTGTGCGGCGACCCCAGCGGGCCGTGGTGCGGTCCGAGAGGGCGCCGAAGAACGGGTTGGCGAGCAGTGACACCACGGCGCCCGCGCCCGTGACCCAGGCCAGCATCGTCTCCTTGGACATGCCGGAGCCGGGCGCGAAGTCCTTCGCCTGGGAGGCGAGCAGGATCTGGAGCGGGCCGTACCAGCCGACCCAGATCGCCCCGTTGGCCAGCGACAGGGCCGAGGTCCAGCCGCGGCCGACCCGGCCGACGGGCTCGGCGAGGCCGCCCACGGGCCGCTCGGCGGGCCGCTCGGCCGTCGTCATCTCTGCGCCCGCAGCAGGTCGCGCAGCCACGCATAGGACGCCTTGGGGGTCCGCTCCGGCGTCGCGGCGTCGTCGAAGTCCACGTGCACCAGCCCGAAGCGCCGTGCGAACCCCTCGGCCCACTCGAAGTTGTCCAGCAGCGACCACACGAAGTAGCCGCGCACGTCGACGCCCGCCTCGATCGCCCGGTGCAGCGCCCGTATGTGGCCGTCCAGGTAGCTGATGCGCTCCTGGTCGTCGACGCCCTCGTACGAGCAGCCGTTCTCGGTGATGACCACGGGCGGGAGTCGGTCGCCGTAGCGCTCACGGAAGCCGGTCAGCAGCTCGGTCAGGCCCTCCGGGACCACCGGCCAGCCGAAGTCCGTCGCCGGGCGGCCCTCGATCTCCCGTACGGTGAAGGGGAGTTCGGCGGGGAGTGTGAGGCCGCCGAACTCGATCTCCGTGCCTTGCGGGGCGCCCACTCTCGTCGGGGCGTAGTAGTTGATCCCGTACCAGTCGATCGGCTCCGCGATCACCTTCAGGTCGGACGCGACGTCTTCGGTGTCGCCGGGCATCAGCTCGGCGATGCCCTCGGGGTAGTGGCCGAGCAGGAGTGGGTCGGAGAAGAGCCGGTTGAGCAGGACGTCGTAGAACTCCGCCGCGTCCACGTCCTCCTGCTTCCCGGACGCCGGCCACGTCGGCCCGTGGGAGTTGGCGATCCCGATGTCGCTCGCCCCGGCCGCGCGCAGGGCCCGTACCGCCAGGCCGTGGGCCAGCAGCTGGTGGTGGGCCACCGGCAGCGCGTCGAACATCAGCTGCCTGCCCGGTGCGTGGACACCGAGCGCGTGGCCCAGCAGGGTGTGCTCGGCGGGCTCGTTGAGCGTGATCCACTTCGTGACGCGGTCGCCGAGTCGCTCGGCGACGACCGAAACGTACTCGGCGAACCGGGACGCCGTGTCCCGCTCCAGCCAGTCCAGCGTGACCGGCAGGTCCCAGTGGAACAGGGTGGGTACCGGCCCTACGCCCGCCGTGCACAGCTCGTCGACCAGGCGGTCGTAGAAATCGAGGCCGCCCGGGGAGTTCACCCGGGGCCAGGAGACCGAGAAGCGGTACGCGTCCACGCCGAGGCCGGCCAGGAGCGCCACGTCCTCGCGGTAGCGGTGGTAGGAGTCGCAGGCCACCGCCGCGGTCGAGCCGTCCTTCACCCGCCCCGGCTCGGCGGTGAACGCGTCCCACACGGAGGGCTCGCGCTCGTCCACCGCCCCCTCGATCTGGTGGGCCGAGGTCGACACGCCCCACAGGAAGCCGGCCGGGAACTGAGGTATCGGGTTCGTCGCCATGCGCCGGATCATCCTTACCGACGGTAACGGAAGTCAACGGGCAGGCGTGGACTACCGGTTACATCGCGCGACGGCGGTTCGGCGCATCCCGGGGACGGGTCAGGCTCCCTCCTTCAGCACCCGCGAGACCAGCGCCCGCTGTTCCTCGGTCAGCCGGGGATCCGCGCAGTACACGGTCCTGCCGTCCACGGTGATCTCGTAGCTGAAGCCGTCCGGCACCCCGGCCGGCGGCGTGCCCCGGCCGGCTGCGAGCGCCCGCTCGGCCAGGGCATGCCACTCCTGGGCGTCGGCCCGTCCCGAGGTCTCCACCTCGGCCCGGCGCTCGATGCCCGCGAACCCGCCCGTGCGCCTCACCCGAATACGCATGGGACCTGTCTAGTACGAGACGCGCGTGAGGGCTACGAGGTCGGTACTCCGACCTGTTCCCAGGCCTTGAGGACGGCCTCCTGCTCCTCGCCGCCCTCGGTGTAGCGGGCCTTGGCCGCCGCCACCGTCAGCTTCGCGAAGTCCGCGAAGGTCGCCTCCGGATCCAACTCCCCGCCGGTCAGCACCTCGTACCAGATCTGTCCGGCCCGCTCCCAGGCGTGCCCGCCGAGCGCGGTGGCGACCAGGTAGAACGCGTGGTTGGGGATGCCCGAGTTGATGTGCACCCCGCCGTTGTCCTGGTTGGTCTTCACATAGCCGTCCATCGTCGCCGGCTGCGGGTCCTTGCCGAGGACGTCGTCGTCGTACGCGCTTCCCGGCTCCTTCATCGAGCGCAGCGCCCTGCCGGTGACGCGCGGGGCGAGCAGCCCGGCGCCGATCAGCCAGTCGGCGTCGGTGGCGGTCTGGCCGAGCGTGTACTGCTTGATCAGCGAGCCGAACACGTCCGAGACGGACTCGTTGAGGGCGCCCGACTGGCCGTAGTAGGCCAGGTTCGCCGTGTACTGGGTGACACCGTGGGTCAGTTCGTGGCCGATGACGTCGACCGGGATGGTGAAGTCGAGGAAGATCTCGTTGTCCCCGTCGCCGAACACCATCTGCTCGCCGTTCCAGAAGGCGTTGTCGTAGTCCTCACCGAAGTGCACGGTCGCGTCCAGCGGCAGCCCCTTGGCGTCGATGGAGTCGCGGCCGTACGCCGTCAGGTACAGCTCGAAGGTGGCGCCGAGGCCCGCGTACGCCCGGTTGACCGAGGCGTCCTTGCCGGGCTCGTCGCCTTCGCCGCGGACCTTCCTGCCGGGCAGGTTCTGCTGATGCGCGGCGTCGTAGACGGTGCGGTGCGGCCGGCCCGCGGCTTCCTCGGTCGGGGCCGCCACTGGCGCGCCGATGACCGTGGTCAGCCGGCGGCGGGTGCGCTCCAGGGCGTCGCGCTCCAGGGTGCGGCGCGCGGGCGTGGCGAGTGAGGAGTCCTCGTGCTGTGCGACTTTGTCGAGGACATGCGGTGGCACGATGGTGCAGAAGACGGGCTCAAAGCCCCCGTAGTTGGTCATGACCGGCACCATTGCACTGAGTCACCGCTCTGTCACCACATGCAACCACGTTTGGTGAAAAGCCTGGTGCGGAGCCGCATGTTCCGTGAGGAAGTGCTATGAGGAAGCCCTATGAGGTTCCGGTGCCGCGGGGTGATTGTGACCTTGCGTACTTTTTGTTCGAATTGTCTCCCCGGTCCCGCATACTGATACGGGCCTTCGTATCCGGCGCGGCTCGGCTAGCATGCGGAGCATCATGCGTTTCGGGCTGCTCCTCCTTAGCTGCCGCGGCGAGGGCCTGTAGTCGAGGCCGACCCCCTCCCCGCGGAGTTTGGCGTTGCGCCGTCGGCCGTCCTTCCGGACACGCGGACTTATCGAGGAGCCCACGCATCATGGCGAACCGCCAGCAGCCCACGTCCATGCCGATCCACAAGTACCGTCCGTACGACCAGGTCGACATCCCCGACCGCACGTGGCCGAACAAGCGGATCACCCAGGCCCCGCGCTGGCTCTCCACGGACCTGCGGGACGGCAACCAGGCCCTGATCGACCCGATGTCGCCCGCCCGCAAGCGCGCGATGTTCGACCTGCTGGTGAACATGGGCTACAAGGAGATCGAGGTCGGCTTCCCGGCCTCCGGCCAGACCGACTTCGACTTCGTGCGCTCGATCATCGAGGAAGAGGGCGCGATCCCGGACGACGTGACGATCTCCGTGCTGACCCAGGCCCGCGAGGACCTGATCGAGCGGACCGTCGAGTCCCTGAAGGGCGCGAGGCGCGCGAACGTCCACCTCTACAACGCGACCGCCCCGGTCTTCCGCCGCGTCGTCTTCCGCGGCTCCAAGGACGACATCAAGCAGATCGCTGTCGACGGCACGCGGCTGGTCATGGAGTACGCGGAGAAGCTGCTGGGCCCGGAGGCCGATGGTACGGCGTTCGGCTACCAGTACTCGCCGGAGATCTTCACCGACACCGAGCTGGACTTCGCCCTGGAGGTCTGCGAGGCGGTCATGGACGTCTGGCAGCCCGGCCCGGGCCGCGAGATCATCCTCAACCTGCCCGCCACCGTGGAGCGTTCCACCCCGTCCACGCACGCGGACCGCTTCGAGTGGATGCACCGCAACCTCTCCCGCCGCGAGTACGTCTGTCTGTCCGTCCACCCGCACAACGACCGCGGCACGGCGGTCGCGGCGGCAGAGCTGGCCCTGATGGCCGGTGCCGACCGCGTCGAGGGCTGCCTGTTCGGCCAGGGCGAGCGCACCGGCAACGTCGACCTGGTCACCCTGGGCATGAACCTCTTCTCCCAGGGCGTCGACCCGCAGATCGACTTCTCCCACATCGACGAGATCCGCCGTACGTGGGAGTACTGCAACCAGATGGAGGTCCACCCCCGCCACCCGTACATCGGGGACCTCGTCTACACCTCCTTCTCCGGCTCCCACCAGGACGCCATCAAGAAGGGCTTCGACGCCATGGAGGCCGACGCGGCCGCCCAGGGCAAGACCGTCGACGACATCGAGTGGGCGGTGCCGTACCTGCCCATCGACCCGAAGGACGTCGGCCGCTCCTACGAGGCGGTCATCCGCGTCAACTCGCAGTCCGGCAAGGGCGGCATCGCCTACGTCCTCAAGAACGACCACAAGCTGGACCTGCCGCGCCGCATGCAGATCGAGTTCTCCAAGATCATTCAGGCGAAGACGGACGCCGAGGGCGGCGAGGTCACGCCGAAGGAGATCTGGAGCGTCTTCCAGGACGAGTACCTGCCGAACCCGGGCAACCCGTGGGGCCGCATCCAGGTGAAGACGGGCCAGTCGACGACGGACACGGACGGCGTGGACACCCTCACGGTCGAGGCCACGGTCGACGGCGCCGACACGGTCCTGACCGGCTCCGGCAACGGTCCGATCTCGGCCTTCTTCGACGCCCTGCAGTCCATCGGTATCGACGTACGGCTGCTGGACTACCAGGAGCACACGATGAGCGAGGGCGCCTCCGCGCAGGCCGCCTCGTACATCGAATGCGCGATCGACGGAAAGGTCCTGTGGGGGATCGGTATCGACGCGAACACGACACGTGCGTCGCTGAAGGCGGTCGTCTCCGCGGTCAACCGCACCGCCCGCTGACCGTCTGACCGGCAGGTTCACGGCCCCGTCCGCCCTTTGGGGCGGGCGGGGCCGCGTCGTGGACCAGCCATTTCCGGCGAAGATCACGGAGAGGTCTCGTCCGGGGTACTGACTTCGCATCAACAATGTGGCTAACATCACGCCAGCGCGGCGATGTTGCCGCGGCGTGACGGAGGTGCGACGTGCTGCCAGGACGGGGACGCAACGGCCGAGGAGTCCGTAAGAGCCGTGTCGCGCACGTCCTCGGCATGCGTACCGCGTGGACCGCGGTCGGTGACGGGGAGTTCTTCTGCCCAGGCTGCGGGGGCGACCGCAACTACCAGCGGCTCACCGGACGCCGCCGCTTCACCCTCGTGGGGGTCCCGGTCCTGCCGCGCGGCAGCGTGGGCCCGGCCGTGGAGTGCGCGGCCTGCGGCCACCACTACGGCATGGACGTCCTCGACCACCCCACCACGACCCGCTTCTCGGCGATGCTCCGCGACGCGGTGCACACGGTGGCCCTCGCGGTCCTCGCCGCGGGCGGCACCTGCTCCCGTACGTCCCTGGAGACGGCCGCCGCCGCCGTCCGCGCCGCCGGCTTCGACGACTGCACGGGGGACGGGCTCGGTGCCCTGGTCGAGGCTCTGGCCGCCGACACCGGCCGCGTCTGCGGCGAACCCGGTGGCGCGAGCCTGGCGATAGAGCTTCACGAGGCCCTGGACCCCCTCGCCCCCCACCTCGCCCCCGCGGGCCGCGAGTCGATCCTCCTCCAGGGCGCCCGCATCGCCCTGGCGGACGGCCCCTACACCCCCGCGGAACGCGACGTCCTGGCCACCGTGGGCGCGGCCCTGACGATCTGCGCGGACGATGTGACCCGTCTGCTGGCGGCGGCGCGCACGCCGTCCTAGGTCCGACACGGCCCCGTCACTCGCTCCGGTGAGGCGCGGGCGGTGCAGGGGTCGGACGCGGTGACCGTGGGGAGCATGTGACCGACAAGGTCACCGTCCCTCGGGGACGCCAGCTCTTGAGGGAGTGGGATGACACCTCTGGGCCGCGCCCTCCTCGCCGCCGCCGTGCTGCTCACCCCCTCCACGGCCATCGCGCCCGCCTCGGCGGCCCCCGGCTGCGCCTCCTCCGTGCCCTACACCGCGGGGCGCGGCGGATACCACACCTTCCGGATCCCGGCGGTCGTCACGACCCGCAAGGGAGCCGTGCTCGCCTTCGCCGAGGGGCGCAGGCACGGGGCGGCGGACAGCGGCGACGTGGACGTCGTCCTCAGGCGCTCCTCGGACGGCGGCTGCACCTGGGGCCCGCTGCGGGTCGTCGCGGCCGGCAAGAGGGACACCCGGGGCAATCCCACGCCCGTGGTCGATCCGCGCACCGGCCGGATCGTCCTGGTCACGTCCTACAACAGTGGTGCAGTGACCGAGGCGCAGATCATGCGGGGCGAGGCGACGCCCGGGCAGAGCCGCCGCGTCTTCGTGCAGACGAGCCGTGACGACGGACGGCACTTCACGGCTCCACGGGACATCACGGCGCAGGTCAAACGGCCGGACTGGCGGTGGTACGCGACGGGCCCGGGCCACGCTGTCGCCCTCACCCGCGGACCGCACGCAGGCCGTCTCGTCGTGCCCGCCAACCACTCCGCAGCGCCGCCCGGCGGCTCGTCCGACACCGGGAGGGAGGCCAGGTACCACGGCGCGCACGCGCTCTACAGCGACGACGCCGGGCGCAGTTGGCACATCGGCTTCACCGACGACTCCCACGACGGCTACGACAACTCCAACGAGAGCAGCGGGGCCCAACTCCCTGACGGCAGGCTCTACTTCAGTGCCCGTGACGAGCACGGCACGAACCGGGGCAACCGCCTCGACACCTACTCCGGCGACGGCGCGGAGACTTGGGACCGGCCTTACGCGGTGCAGCACACCCTGGACGACGTCCCGGTCGTCCAGGGCAGCGTCCTCCAGCTCCACGGCCGTGGCGCGCCGTTGCTCTTCTCCGGTCCCTCCGTCCGCACCGCACGCCGGGCGATGGCGATCTGGCGGAGCACCGACGGCGGGGCGACCTTCACCAAGGCGCTGACACTGTCCCGGAAGCGGGCGGCCTACAGCGACCTTGTAGAGCTGCGCGGCGGGAGGGCCGGGATCCTGTACGAGACCGGGACGGCCGGGCCCTACGACACGATCGAGTTCCGGCGGATCCCCGTGAGGGAGCTCGAGGCCGGCTAGAGCAGTCCGGCACCCGCGAGGAACTTGCCCACGCGCTCGACCTCCTCCGGCGACAGCGGGATCTGAGGTTCCGCCGTGGCCGGGCAGTCGATGACCCCCCGTAGGTGCAGTGCCGCCTTGAACGCGCCCAGCGCCGACGAGCTGCCGCCCATCCGAGCCGGGTCGCCGACGCGCACCATGCCGAACAGGGTGCACAGACGTTCCTGTTCCGCCCGGGCGCCGTCCCTGTCGCCCGCCCGGTCGAGGCGGTAGAGACGGACGTAGCCGTGCGGGTCGACGTTGGCGAGGCCGGGCACCGCTCCGTCGGCGCCCAGTGCGAGGGCCGCGTCCACGACGACCTCCGAGCCGGTGAGCACGCTGAAGCCGCTCGTTTCGGGGCGGGTGCGAGCGCCGGTGACGATCTCCCGGAAGCTGCCCAGGTCGCCGCTGGAGTCCTTGATTCCGGCCAGCACGCCGTCGGTGGCGAGCTGCAGCACGAGGTCGGCGGGGAGTTTGCCGTGCACGGCGACCGGGATGTCGTAGGCGAGGACGGGAACGGGGCTGGTGGTCGCGACCCGGCGGTAGTGGCGGGCGATCTCCGCAGGGTGGGTGCGGGTGTAGAAGGGCGCGGTGACGACGACCGCCCGGGCGCCGGCTGCCGTGACGGAGGCGACGTGGTCGAGGACACGGGGGGTCGTCATGTCGATCGCCCCGGCCAGCACCGGCAGCTGCCCGGCCACATGGGCCACCACCGACTCCACGACCAGCCTGCGTTGCCGGTCCGTCAGATACGCGGCCTCCGAGGACGAGCCGAGCACGAACAGACCGTGTACCCCGGCCTCCACCAGGTGGTCGACCAGCCTGAGGAGCGAGGGGACGTCCACCTCGCCTTCCGGTGTCAGGGGGGTGCAGACGGGCGGGACGACACCGGTGAGCGGGGCGGGGAAGGTCATCAAGGCTCCCTGGGGTGGCTCGGGCGTACGAGGTCGCGCGTCGGTTCGCCCTCCTCCACAGGATGGTGACAGGGGAAGCGGTGCCCGGCGGCCGACGCGCCGGAGAAGTCCGGCATGACCGCTGCGCACGCATCGTCCGCCTTCCAGCAGCATCCGCTCGGCGGCCGGGTCGTCGAGGGCACCGGGCCGGTCAGCGGGATCGGGTCGATCGTGTGCAGCAGACCGGGGGTGGCGGAGAAGAGGGCGCGAGTGTACGGATGCCGTCGTGAGCGGCCGGATCCGGCGCGAGGCCGAGCGGCGCATCCTCGATCGCAAACTCCGGCCCGGTGAGTGCCACGAGTTGCTGCAGGGGCGGCCGACCCGCCGTCCGCGAAACGGTGCGCGTGGCGCGCCCGCGGCCGACACTGGACCGATGAGCGAGCCCGATCCGAAGTCCGGCACCGAACCCCGGGAAGACGGTGGTTGGGACCCGGCCGCCCCCGGCGTCCTGCGGCTGCCGTCGGGGCGGCTCGTGCGCGGTCGTGCGCTGCGCTCGCCGTTTCCGGACGGCCCCACCCCCACCTACGCCGTGTACCTGCTCGGCAGGCCGCCCCCGCAAGTCCCCTGGGAGGCCGACTGGCTACGGTGGCCCGACTTCCGTCTGCCGGCCGGCCGCACCGAGGTACGGCGGCTGTTCGCCGAGGCGTGGACCCGGGCCGCGAGCGGGCGCGTCGAGATCGCCTGCGGCGGCGGGCGCGGCCGTACCGGCACCGCGCTGGCCTGCATCGCCGTGCTGGACGGCGTACCGCCGCGGGAGGCCGTGGAGTTCGTACGCGCCCAGTACGACCGGCACGCCGTGGAGACCCCGTGGCAGCGGCGGTACGTGCGGCACTTCAGCGCCTGAACGACGGGCCGCCTGAGCCCCACGGCCCCCCGCGCCGTGAGCCTCACAGCCCGAGCGTCATGATGAGCCGGTCCTCCCCGGCGCCGAAGTAGTGCTCGCGCACACCCTCGTCGGAGGAGAAGCCCAGCGACCGATACAGCATGATCGCGGCGGCGTTGGCCGGCTCCACCGTCAACCGGACCTCGTGGACGCCCTCGGCACGCAGGCGGCGCAGCACTTCGAGCATCAGCCGCCGGCCGAGCCCCCGCCCCCGCTGGTCGCGCGTCACGCCGAGACTGACGACCCAACTCCGGTACCCGTCCCGCGTGGTGACGTACAGGACGTAGCCGTGCAGGCTCTCCCCGTCGGCGAGGACGAGCAGGGAGTCGCCGTGCAGGTCGAACAGCTGACGGAGCACGAAGTAGGGGTAGGGCTCGTCCGGGAAGGCCTCCCTGTCGACACGGACGAGTTCGGGCAGGTCTCTTTCCGTCACCCCTCTCATCGTCAGGGGCCGGTCGACGAACGCCCGGTCGCGGAAGACCGCCGGGCCGGTGCGGCCGCCGCGCGAAGGGAAACGTTCCTCTGGAAACGCAGTCATGCCGCCCCCTGCGGGAAGTCAAAGACACGTTGACGCCCGTACGGGTGGTACGGGCGAGACGCGCGCTCTCTGCCGTTCGGGTGTGTTCGACAGAGTTCCGACCATCTTGAGCGGGACGATCTGGCCGTTCAAGGCCGGAACAGGTCCAAAAAGTCATTCGCCCCGGTGCGCCCCTGGTGCGCCCCATTGCGACTTGATTCGCCCTGTGTATCGGCGCGACGGGTCCCCGAGGGTGCCTAAGGCCCCCCGCCGTCCGGTACCGTGAGGGGATGACCTTCAGATCGCCGGGGGATGCTCAGCTGAATGCGGACGTGTCCTGGGGCGCATTCGACCCGATCGCCTACGTTGATCACAATTACCGCGACTTACAGGCAGAGGACGCGGAGATCCTTCGTATTCTACGCGATCATTTCGGCGATCATTTCAGAGGGCACAACACCGGACGGGTTTCGGGCATCGACGTGGGGGCCGGTGCGAACCTCTACCCCGCACTCGCGATGTTGCCCTGGTGCCACGACATCACCCTCTTCGAGCGCTCACCGGCGAACGTGCGCTACCTCGAAAGCCAGGTCAAGTCCTACGACGACAACTGGGACCAGTTCTGGCGCGTGCTGTGCAAGCACGAGGCGTACGACGCCTTCGACCGGGACATTGACCCGCGGGCCAAGTTCCGCCAGATCGTCCAGGTGCAGCCGGGCGACCTCTTCGACCTCGTGCAGCACGAGGGACAGTGGTCCATGGGGACCATGTTCTTCGTCGCCGAATCGATGACCACCTCCCACGACGAGTTCAGGCGCGGCGTCGAGTGCTTCCTGCGCGCCCTGACCCCCGGCGCGCCCTTCGCCGCCGCGTTCATGGAACATTCGAAGGGTTATCACGCCGGCGAGCATTTCTTCCCCGCGTGCGACGTGGGAGAATCGGAGGTGCGCCAGAGCGTGGAGCCTTTTGCGGACGAACTCCCCACCGTGCGCCGCCTCGAGGCGTCGGCGGCCGTACGTGAAGGGTATTCCGGAATGATCATCGCCTTTGGCCACCGGAAATCGGACTCTGATATTCCGACCGGTTGAGGACCGAATCTTCACAACAGAAGAGGGCTCTTCCTCAAAAGACGGCAGCGCGGCCTGTGTGAGGGGCATGGGATGCAGATCAAGCCACGCCAGCATCTGCTGGACATCTGGCAGGCGGTCGCCCGCAACTCGTTCGACGGTGGGGAGTGGTCATGGGGTGAATGGGGCGGAGAAAGCAGCGTCGCCGACGCGGAACGGCTGCTCTGCGTCCTGTACCCGGCCACGGAGATCCCGGCGTTCCGGCTGGACGACCCCGACACCACACAGGACGATGTCCAGAAGGTGATGAGGAAGGCCGGGGGGCGGCTGGAGATTCCCGCGAACCTCGTCACGGCCGCCGCCCAGTTCATGCGCAGGCACACCGGCGACGACAAGAGACCCACCTTCGCCGGGGGCTACTACTTCAGGTCCTCGGACAAGGACCAGGACCTCACCAAGGAACAGCGTGAGCTCGGGGTGGTCGACTCGTACTCGATGTCGATCACCCTCTGCCTGGCCACGCTGGGCTTCCTCAAGGTGTACGAGGCCAAGACCCGCCGCAGCGACGTCCTGGAGACCATCCAGGAACTGCGCAGCGCCACCAGCAACCGGCTCACCGCCGCTATGGTGAGCCTGCTGCGCTCGTTCACCGTCAACGTCTTCGACACCGACTCCTCCCAGGGCCGTACGCTCTGCGAACTCCTCGGCCAGGGACGGCTGTCCCAGCGCCACGTGCTGCAGAAGTTCCAGCGCCGCTTCCGGCCGCTCCGCGCCGCCATCGTCGAGAGCTTCGTCCTCGGCGTCGACGTCCAGGAGGGCCTCAAGGACGAGAATCAGCTCTTCGAGTGCGGCTGGGGCTGGAGCATCGTGAGGGACGCGCCCGAGGTCGAGACCGACGAACCGATCGGTCCGCAGCCCGAGGGCGTCGCCAACCCCGTGCCGTACCTGTACTTCACCGTCGTCGCCCTCGACGGCATCCAGGACCTGTTCTCCGACCGCACACTCACCCTGGGCCTGCTCAACTCCGAGCAGCAGAAGCTCGCCGAGGCGTTACGACTGCGCTGGGAGATCACACAGCAGTTCTGGTCGGGCATCGCGCGCTTCGACACCGACCGCTGGCCCCTGGAGGACATCCCCTGGCGCACCACGGGCCAGAAGCTCGAATCCGAGTACTTCTCCCTCTCCGTCGCCGCCATCCTCGTCCACGACCTGATGCGGCGTCGGGCCACCGACGACGACCTGACCCGCACCGTCAGCGTCATGGAACGCCTCGCGGAACGCGGCCGCATCACCAGCCGTATGACGAGCGACGACCCCATGGTCCAGTTGCACAACCCCGGCGTCACCCTTCCGCTGCAGGGCAGCGAACGCGTCGGCCCGCCCATGCAGTGGAAGATGACCGACTTCTCGGCGCAGCTGCTCAAGCGGACCATCCAGCTGTGCACGCTCTCCCGCAACCTCGGCTCGCACGACCGGCTGCTCAGGCTCGCCGAGGACATCTTCGGCCACGTGTGGCGGCGCCGCATCCGCGACGGCGAGGGCGCCGGCCTGTGGGACAACGTCCACGCCGCGTACCCCGAGTCGCCGTACTCCGAAGGCCCGGTCTCATGGAGTGTCACCGAGCGCGTCACCGAGGTGATGGTCCAGGTCCACCAGATGTACAAGCAGCCCCCGATCCGCAGCACCGAACTGACGCAACTCGCCCGGGCGTTGCTCAGCGAGTCCACCCACCTCCTCGGCAACGAACAGATGGAGCCCGCGCCGGCCACCGACGGCAACCGCGGAATGGAACTCAGGAGCATCGAGGTCAAGTTGCGCCGCGCCCGCAGACTCGTGGACGAACAGCCCGGCACCGCCTGCTCGTTGACGCTCGACGTACTCGGACAGCTCGACGCCCTGGCCCGGGCCCGCGAAGCCGCGGCCCAGGGGGTGTGAGCCGTGCTCGTCTTCGCGGCCTCCGACAAGGGAGGCACGGGCCGCTCCGTCACCAGCGCCAACCTCGCCTACCACCGGGCGCTCGCCGGTGACGACGTCTGCTACCTGGACTTCGACTTCGGCTCGCCCACCGCGGCGGCCGTCTTCGACGTCCCCGACGCACGTCAGGCCGCAGAGGACCGGGGCCTGCACTCCTATCTGGAGGGCGAGGTCAGCGAGCCCGTCCGCATCGACGTCTGGTCGGACACCGAGCACCGTGTGCTGCGCAACCAGCCGCCCGGCTCCGGCCGTCTGGTCCTCATGCCCGGCGACCTCAGCGGCGGCGAGTTCGCCACCAGCGAGGAGAACCTGCGCCGCTGCGTGGATCTCCTGCTCCGGCTCAACAGCGAGTTCGACCTGATCATCGTCGACCTCAGCGCCGGCCGCAGCTACGCCGTCGACATGGTCCTGGAGGCCACCTCGCAGCGCGAGATGCGCGGCGTCCAGGCCCGCTGGCTCGTCTTCCACCGCTGGACCCGGCAACATGTGGCGGCCGCGGCGAGCCTCGTCCACGGCAAGCGCGGGATCATCGCCGGCGGTGTGGCCCGTGGCCACGACGAGGACGCCCTGCGCAGCGTCATCCGCTTCGTACGGGCCGCCGTGCCCGACCCCGAGTCGCCGCTGTGGTCGCAGGTGTCACCCACCCAGTCCGCATGGATGCGCGAGTGCGACGCCGATCTCAAGCAGCTCGCCTCCACCACGGGCATCGGCTACAGCCAGGTGCTGGGCTCCGTGCCTCTCGAACCCGTCCTGCAGTGGCGCGAGCAGCTCATCACCGACGAGGACGTGCTCGACAGCCAGATCGCCAACCGCGAGACCTGGGAGGCGCTGAGCGAGCTGGCCGGGCGGCTGACCGACGACAAGTTCTGGGAGCAGCCGTGACGGAGGCCGTGTTCCGCGAGACCACCGCAGATCCCCGCACCCAGTCCCTCCCGTTGTCCCATCTCTCCCTGGAGCTGGGCCACCTCTATATGGAGGACTTCGAGGCGGGGCCCGAGCGGCTGCGCGAGCACTTCGCCGAGGTACGGATCTGGGTGGAGGCCGCCCGCGCCGCGGCAGCCCGTCGCCTCGGCGGCAAGCGTCCCCGGATCAGCACCTGCTTCCTCATCGACGACTACTTCACCCGCTTCTCCACGCCCGCCGAACTCGTCCCCGTGGTGCTCCAGGAGGCCGAGCGGGCCGGACTGGTCATCGACTACCTCGCGCGGGAGTCGGGTTGCGCCGTCGCCGACAAGATCGAGCTTGCCGAGTCCGTGAGGCACCGCCTCGTCGAGTCGCCGCCGCCGGGCAGCTACGGCTCCCGACCGCCCGTCAGCCGGACCGGCTGGCTCGCCAACGGGCAGCGCACCCCCACCTCGCGCAGCGCCATGGGCGAGGTCACCGGCTGGCAGCCACCGCAGGAGACCGCGGCCCGCAACCACTCGGTGTTCATGGACGTCGAGCTGTGGTCGGAGAAGGACGGACAGCGCCTGTGGTCGTGCCCGTTCCTCGCCGCCGTCTGGCAGCTGGCCCGCCTCGGTCTGCTGCGCCACCTCGGCGAGCCCGTGCTGATCCCGCGGCCCTGGAACGGCGCCGACTTCCCGTACGACTGGGACCGGCTGCCGCCGCTGATCCAGCTCAGCGCCTCCGCGGCGCCCTTCAGCGCGTACCGCACCTGCACGCTGATGCCCAACCGCTTCCTGGCCGTCGAGGACGCCGTCCGGCTCATCCTCGACCAGATAGACGTCGACTCCGGCGCCCTCCAGCAGGTCGCCGAGCGCTCCGCCCGTGAGGGCGCCGCGGTGCCGGCCGCCGTCGCGCAGCGCGCCACCTACGTCTTCTACGAGGAGCCCGCGGGCGTCTCCTCCCACGGGGAGACCTGAGATGCGGGCCTCGGGACAGTCGGCGCGTCCGGTCCTCGCCTGCGGTGAGGTGCGCACCTGTCTGCTGCCGTCCTTCCAGCCGCTGGACGGCCGGGCCGCCGCCCAGCTGTTGAGGCTGCGCGCCGACGAACACGTCCGGGTCTCCGAACGGCCCAATCTGTACGTGCTCTCCCCGGAGGTGCTCACCGGCGTGGACTGCCGGCTGCCCACCTCGAACGGCACCAAGGTGCGAGGCGTCGGCACGGTGGCCGCCCGCGCCGCGCTCACCGAGGGCCGCGTGCTGCAGGCCACCGCCTACTTCAACGCCCCGGCCACCGGCCCCGACCTGCGCCGCCCCTGGGGCCACTACCTGGTACGGCCCGGCCTGGTCGAACCCTTCGGGAAGCTCCCCATGCAGGCCACCGCGGACGGCGTCCTGCGCGGCGGCGCGCGCGGTGAACTGGACCTCGGAATGATCGCCGAGGGCCTGCTCGCCCAACTGCTGCGCCATCCGTTGCTCGACCACAAGGCGCCCTTCAAGTCCCGTCGGACTCATCTGCGTTGGGCCGCACTGCGTGCCCCGGAGGGCGAACCGGCGTCGTTGAAACGCTTCACGCTGGCCGAGGACGGGCTGCGGACCGTGGAACTGCGGCTGCCGGAGGACGTCCCGGCCGCCGCGGCCGCCGGCCTGTGTGAGGACCTCGCCCTGCACGACTGGTTGCTGACGACGGTCGTGCACATGCTGGACAACAGCCGGCTCGGCGCGGTGGACGGCCCGTCGGCCGTCCTGGCACTGCGTCCGGCGGTCGATCACCTGCTGCATCTGTGGATGCCGCGCGCACACGTGGAGTCCGCGCTGGATCACCTGTGGGACGTGCTGGAGGAGAAGCCGGGGTTCACTCGCCAGTGGCAGACCCTGCGCCAGCGCATCCACGACCAACTGGCCGTCCAGGCCATTCCGTTGCTGCACGAAGCGCTGAGCGCGCGCTGAAGGGCGGCACGGACCGACACAACCGACGGGGGAGGCCGACATGAGCGGAGCACCGACAGGGGAAGTCCGGGCCGTTCCACAGGGCCAGGAGCAGCGCATATCCAGGTTGTTCCGCAAGACGCTGGTCACGGTGTTAGTGGCGGCGGGCACGTTCTTCCTGACCAACGTGGTGAACCCGGACGCGGGCCAGATGTGGCAGTGGACCGTGTCCGTCGTCATCGGCACCGCGACGCTGATCGTGCAGTACCTCGTGGACTTCGGAGAACGCCTGGAGGCCGTCGAGGAGTACCAGAAGAAACGCATCCGTGAGATGAAGGACCGTTTGACCGCGCACCACCGGGAGATGCGCGACGCGGTCGACGAGAGCTTTGCCAAGATCAACGCCGCGACCGAGCTGTTCAGTCAGGTGGACCGTTCGGTGCTCCGCTCCGACGGGGTGACCCGGCTGGCCCGCAAGTACACACAGGTCGGCGAGCAGGGCTCGGAGATCGTGAAGACCTTCGCCCAGGAGGAGATCGCGCGCCTCGCCTCGCTGATGGAGAGCCTCAGCAACGGCAGCGCGGACTGCGCGGGCGAGAACCACGAGTGGCTGATCGACCTCACCACGTGCGTGAAGAAGACGCTCTACGCCACCAGCACCGACGTGGACCGGGACTTCTGGTCCAGTGAGCCCGCCAAACGCTATCTCGCGGTGCAGGGAGAGGCGATCAAGAAGCGGGAGGTGGAGATACGGCGGCTGTTCCTCGTGGACGAGCCGGAGGACGTCACCGAGAGCCTGAGGAACCTCTGCGAGAGGCACCGCAAGTTCGGCATCGACGCGCGGATCGCGATCCAGTCGCAGCTGGAGCCGAACGCCCAGGTGACTCCGCTGAACGACTTCATCATCTTCGACGGGGAGTTGTGCTACGAGACCGAGCCGGACGTGCGGGGGACGCCCGCCAAGACGACGTTGAAGATGACGCGGGAGCACGTCGAGGAGCGGGTCGACCGGTTCAACGTGCTCTGGGAGGCGACTCGGCCCAACGAGCCCGACCACCAGCCCGAACCGACCGCCGCGTCCGGCTGATCGCCCCGGAGTAACCCGCCGCCTCATCCATGACTTCACCTTCCGTTCGCAACCGGCCGGAAGACGCCGCGGAAATGCCCTGTCGCGGCAGTACGCATTGCCGGTGCGTTCTTTTCTCGAGCCGTCGTGCTCTTTTCCAGAACTGTTGCGTTCTTTCCTCGAGTTTCACGGCCAAGCCACCGCAGCAGGAAACGGGGCAGGCCCGAGAGGGTGACGGGTCACCCGGACACCTCCATTGAGTTGCGGGCGGTGCTGCCCGCGGGCAGCATGACACCGTCAGCGCGAAGCTGCTGTTCAGAGCACGTGCGCACTCGCTTGGGGCTCCGGCGGAACGGATCCCCGGACAGGCCCCGCGAGCGACACGAGCACCCGGCTCGATTACGAGGACGGAGATTCCTCGGAAAGCCACCCGTGCGGAAATGCCCGCAGGCAGACATGAAACAGCAGCGGAAACGGCGCAATTCCGTCCATCAGGAGGTGGCTCGTGAGCAGCATCGTCGAGTGGCTCGAAGAGAACATCACGACCGACAAACGCGCACTCGACTGGTATCGGGAGCCAGAATGCGAGCCCCGAATCGTCCGCGCGTACCGCCAGTTGCTGAGCGGCTATGAGATCGACACCTCGACGATCCTCAAGACCACGGTCGAGGTCCAGGGCGAGCACGCCGGCGTGGTCCGCGTGCACGACATCAACTACTACTCGATCTGCGCGCATCACTTCCTGCCCTTCTACGGGAAGGTGGCGATCTCGTACGTCCCCGGCGACCGGATCCTCGGGCTGGGCAAGTTCCCCCGGTTGGTGCAGGCGTTCAGCCGCAGGTTCCAGATCCAGGAGCACCTCGTGAAGGACATCGCCGAGGAGATCATGACCTCGGGCGGCGCGCGCGCGGCGCGGGTGGTCTCCACCGGCCGGCACATGTGCATGTGCAGCCGGGGCCCGTCCGACCAGACGGCGATCACCGACACCTCCTATGTCGCCGGCGACAAGGAGCTGTTCTCCCGGTTCGGCCTGGACGGCTGACGGTCCGCCGGATCCGACCGACCCGGCTTCACGCGGCGGACACCAGGGTTGTCCGCCGCGCGAGGCCGTGCCGTCCGGCACGGCGGGGACGTCCCTGAAAGACGTCGGAGACGGGGAGTTCCGGGAGTGAGGCATGAAGCTGGACTTCCTTCCGCCGCACGCGCTGCGTGACGGCGCGGAGCACCACTACTGTCTGCGTTGCCGCGGCGAAAAGGTGGTGTGGCGCACCACGGGTGGCCGACGGCGCTGTGCGTGCCTCGCCTGCGGTCATGTGGCCGACCGGGCGCTGGTGCTGGATCCCGCGGTCCGCTGGTGGACCGACGCCGAGGGCGAGTACTGGCACGAGACGGCGGGCGTGTTCGTCCGGGACGTGGGTGGCCGCGTCCTCCTCTTCGACCGTACGGCCTTCCCCTTCGGCCTGACGATTCCCGCCGGGCACGTCGAGCGCCGGGAGAGCCCCGACGACGCGGTGGTGCGCGAGCTCCACGAAGAGACCGGCATCGCCGGCGAGCGGCTCGAGCTCCTGACCCGGATTCCGGTGCCCGGTGACGGCTGTCGTCGTGGTGCCGACGCCCACCTGTGGCACATCTACCGGACGGCCGACGCGGTGGACGCGGACCTCGCGGTGGAACTGGGCCCGGAGGGCACCTCGGCCCTGTGGCTCACGCCCGACGAGGCGCTGAACCATCCGGTCACGTATGCGGTACGCCGCCTGCTCGACGCATGCCGGGGCGCGCTGGTCTCGTCCCGTGCGGCTGGTTGATTCCGGTGGTTCCTCCGCGGGCCGGGCGACGGGAATGGATCGGACTGGCCGTCCTCGCACTGCCGACCATGCTCATCGGTCTCGACATGACCGTGCTGCACCTGGCCGCGCCCTATGTCAGCGAGCGACTGCACCCGAGCGGTACGGAACTGCTCTGGATCGTCGACATCTACGGTTTCATGGTCGCCGGCTTCCTTGCCACCATGGGAACCCTCGGTGACCGGATCGGGCGCCGCAGGCTCCTCTTGACGGGTGCGGCCGCATTCGCCGCGGCCTCGGTGCTCGCCGCCTGCTCGTCCGGCGTGGGGATGCTCATCGCCTCGCGCGCCCTGCTGGGGGTCGCCGGGGCGACTTTGATGCCGTCGACCCTCTCCCTGATCAGCAACATGTTCCGCGACCCGGGGCAGCGGCGGCTGGCGGTCGCGGTGTGGATGACCAATTTCAGCATCGGTGGGATGATCGGCCCGCTGATCGGCGGGCTGTTCCTGGAGCACTTCTGGTACGGCTCGGTGTTCCTCCTCGGTGTGCCGGTGGGTGTCGTCCTGCTGATCGCCGGTCCGCTGCTGCTGCCCGAGTATCGCGATCCGCATGCCGGCCGACTGGATCCGGCCAGCGTCACGCTGTCCATCGTGACGGTGCTGCCGGCGGTCTACGGCTTCAAGGAGATCGCCCAGCACGGCGTCGGTACGCTGTCGCTGCTGAGCCTCCTCGCCGGGCTCTGCCTCGGTACCGTCTTCGTGCGCAGGCAGTTGAAGCTCACCGATCCCATGCTCGACCTCCGGCTTTTCTCCCGTGCGGCGTTCGGGGTGTCGCTGGGCGGACTGACCCTGGGGCTCTTCGCGGTGACGGGGACGCAGTTCCTGCTCCTGCAGTACTTCCAGCTGGTGCTGGGACTGTCTCCGCTGGCGACCGGACTGTGGACGCTCCCCGCGGTGATGGCGGGCGTGGTGAGCGCACTGCTGGCTCCCCTCGTGGCGGAGCGGACGGGCCCGGGACGGGTCATGGCGGGCGGTTTCCTGCTGTCCGTGCCAGGGCTGGTGCTGCTCACCCAGGCCGGTACGACGACCGGGCCTGCCCTCGCCGTCACCGGTTTCGCCGTCACCTCCTTCGGCGTGCAGGCGGCGCTCGCCCTGACCAACGACGTGATCATCAGCAGTGCCCCGCCCGAACGCGCCGGCAATGCCTCGGGCATCGGGGAGACCGGGGCGAACCTGGGCGAGGCGCTGGGCGTGGCCGTCGCCGGGTCCGTGGCCGCCGCCGTGTACCGCGCGAAACTGGAGGGCGGTTCCCTTCCGGACGGCATCGGGTCCGACCTGACCGGGGCTGCCCTCGCCACCCCGGGCGGCGCCACCGAGGTCGCGGGCCGACTGCCCGAGCGGCTCGGCGGTGAACTCCTCGCACTGGCCCGCACGGCGTTCACGGACGGCATGCACGTGGCGGCGCTGGTCAACGTCGGCATCCTGTTGGCGCTCACGGGGGCGCACCTGGCCCTGCTCCGCCGCGACAGGGCACGTCGGGGGTCCACGGAACCCGACGCGGAACTCCGGGAACCAGTCCCGGACAGCCGCTAGGTCACCCTGTGCAGCACATCACACGTCGCGGCGGTCCACGGTGACCACCGCGACGACGGCCGCCACCAGCGCCCACGCCCCGAGCACGATCCAGCCGCCCGTCACCGTCGTCGGCGGGCCGTACGCTGACAGTGGAACGCGCGGGGTGTCGACCGTGGTTGTACGTCCACGGGCCGATGACCGATGCCGGGCCGCGCACCTACGATCACGACATGCCCGCCACCCCGTCGCTCCCCCTGATCAAGCGTGTGCCTCCGGGTGCGTGGATCGCGCTGGTCTGGTACGCGAGCACACTCTTCACGCTTTTGACCACGTTCAGGCTGCCCGGAGAGACGGAGCCGGAGAAGTGGGCGGCGGCCCAGCTGTACCGCTGGGACGGCCTGACGTTCCTCGCGCTGTCCACCGTGATGGCGCTGTACGGCGCCCGGCTGTTGTCCCGGCGACCGCTGCGAGCCCTCACGCTGCTGATCCTGGCCTCGATCGGCGAGACGACCACCATCGGGGTGGGCGAGCTGCCGATGGCCCAGTACCTCGCGCCCATCCTGGCGCTGTACTTCATCGCGGCGACGCGGCCGCGCCGCATCGCTGTCGTCGCCCTGACCATGGGGGTCGGCACTCTGGTCGTCTTCATCGCCACACGGCTGCTGTGCGGGTGGTCTGTCGGCATGTCGGCGGAGCTGGCCGTGGCCCTGGTGGCGGTGATCAGCTGGCTGCTGGGCAACTCCGCGCATGAGGCCCGTGTACACGCCGAGCGGCTCAGCGCGCAGACCGCGGCGCAGGCGGTGACGGCTGAACGGCTGTGCATAGCCCGCGAGATGCACGACACGGTGGCCCACAGCATCGGCATCATCGCCCTCCAGGCGGGCGCGGCGGCCCGCGTGGCGACGACCCAGCCGGACGCGGCGCGCGAGGCGATGCGGGCGGTGGAGACGACGGGCCGGGAGACCCTGGCCGGGCTGCGGCGGATGCTCGTGGCGCTGCGGGCGGCCGACGCGGGGCCCGGGGAGGGCACGGAGGCGGCGGTGCGGCCCGCCGCCGGGCTGGACGACGTGGACCGGCTGGCCGCCGCCACGACGGCAGCGGGCGTGCGCGTCGAGGTGCGGCGTCTGGGCGAGCCCCGCCGCCTGCCCCCGGACGTCGACCTGTCGGCGTTCCGGATCATTCAGGAGTCGGTCACCAACGTCGTACGGCATTCGGGTACGCACGCGTGCCGCGTGACCGTGGATTACGGCGACGACGACATCGCCCTCGAGGTGACGGACGACGGCCGGGGCCACGGCACGTCGACGGACACGGGCTTCGGACTGGCGGGCATGCGCGAACGAGTCGCGCTGCTGCACGGCGACTTCAGTGCCGCACCGCTCCCGGAGGGCGGCTTCCGGGTGGCGGCGCGGCTGCCGGTGCCGGCGGGTGTCCGATGACCGTTCGCGTCGTCCTCGCCGACGACCAGCAGCTGATCCGTACGGCGCTGTGCATGGTGATGGCGGACCTCGAGGACGTGGAGGTGGTGGGGGAGGCGAGCACGGGCGGGGAGGCGGTGACGCTGACCGGGGAACTCGACCCCGACGTGGTCGTCATGGACATCCGCATGCCGGAGATGGACGGCATAGAGGCGACGCGCAGAATCACGGCGGGGTCGTCCGCCGCACGGATCGTGGTCCTGACGACGTTCGACGACGACGATTACGTGTACGGGGCCCTGCGCGCGGGCGCGTCCGGTTTCCTGGTGAAGGACATGGCGCTGGACGACATCATCGGCGCGGTACGGGTCGTGGCGGCGGGCGACGCCTTGATCGCGCCCAGCGTGACCCGCCGCCTGATCCAGGACTTCGCGGCGCTCCCCGCACCGTCCCGCGGCCGCCGGGAGCTGACGGGCATCACGGGCCGTGAGCGAGAGGTGCTGACCCTGGTCGGCACAGGCCTGTCCAACACCGAGATAGCCGCCGAGCTGTGCATCAGCGTGGCGACGGCGAAGACGTACCTGACCCGCCTGCTGACCAAGCTGGACGCGCGGGATCGCGTCCAGCTGGTGATCATGGCGTACGAGGCGGGGCTGGTGTCGGTGACCTAGCCGGTCCGCTCAGCGGCTCAGAGACGAACCCACCGTGGTGGAGGCGTGGCGAAGGACTCTTCCTGGAAGAATCGGCGTGCTGAGTGGACGCCGTTTCGCGGGGGTGGTGTGTGTGCCGGACGAGGCGTGGGTGGGTTTGGCGGAAGCGGTGCGTGGAGTGCGCGCCGAGTTGCAGGCCGCGATGGCCGAGGGCCGGGGCCAGGAGCTGCAGTTCGAAGTGGGCCCGGTGGAGCTGGAGTTCGCTGTCGACGTCCGCATGGAGAGAGGGGCCGACGCAAGCGCGAAGGTGTATGTGCTGTCGCTGGGCGGCCGGAAGAGCCAGGCGTCGACGGACACGCACCGTCTGAAGATCACGTTGCAGCCGGTGGACGGGCGGGGCGATCCGGCACGGGTCCGCAGCCAGGTCGACGAGCTGCCCGCCGAGTAGATCCGATGGCGGACGCGGTCTTCGATCTGCGCCGGCTGGTCGAGGTCTGGGCGGCGCCGGCGGCCGGCAAGGGCGGCTCGCTGGGGACGGGCACCCTGCTCGCCGCGCGACTGGTGCTGACGGCGCGACATGTCCTCGCGGACGACCGTGGTGCGCTGCATCCGCGGATCCTGGTCCGGCTGGACGGCGGCCGACTCTGCGCGGCCACCGTGGTGTGGGAGGACGTCGCGCTGGACGCGGCGCTGGTACAGGTCGTCCGCGGTGCCGACGACGGGCCGGACCCGTGGCAGCCACGGGCAGGGCTCCTGCCACCCAGGTTCGGCAGGCTGGTGGGCCAGGGAGTCCGCGTGGCGTGCCAGGCCACGGGGTTCCCGGACAGCCTGACCCCGCAGGGTACCGAGCGGGAGATCGACCAGGTCGACGGGCACATCAACCCCGCCGCCGGGACCCGGGCCCGGCGCTACCTGATCACTGCCGCGCATCGGCCCGACCAGCAGCGCCAGGCCCCGCAGTCCCGACGGGCGAGCTGGCACGGCATTTCCGGAGCCGCCGTCACCTGCGGTCACCTGATCACCGGGGTGGTCGTCGAGGACACCCCGGGCTTCGCGTCCAGCCGCCTGACCGCGGTGCCCCTGCACGCGCTTTCCCGCGAAGACGGCTTCCGTCGCGCGGTCGAGGAAGCCACCGGGCGCCGCCTGGTACTCGAGCCGGTCGAACTCCAGGACCACCTCACACCCTGGCACCCCGCGCTTCCTCCGGCATCGCCCGCGGCGTTGCTGCGCCCGGAATACGAGGTCGTCGCGTTCCGGCTCCGGCCCGAGCTCGAGACACTGCTGGAGTGGTGCCACAACACCTCCGTGCTGTCAGGACGGCTGATGACCGGTCCGGGCGGGCAGGGCAAGACCCGCCTGGCCCGTGAACTCGCCCTGCGCGTCGCCGACGACGGCTGGGCCGTGGGTCGGCTGGCCTCCACCGGCATCGACACGCACCACCTCTTCAGGGCCCTGTCCCGTGTGGCGCAGCGACTGCTGTTGATCGTCGACTACGCGGAAACCCGCACCGAGACGCTCACCGCGCTCCTCACCCATCTCGCTCAGCACCCCACCGGACACCCGGTGCGCCTGCTCCTGCTGGGCCGCACCGAAGGCGACTGGTGGCACAAATTGCGCCGGGACACCGCCTCCACAGCCGCCCTCCACCCGTCGCCGCTGTGGCTGCAGCATCTCGAATCCGGCGACGAACGCTCCGTGACCGAGGCGTATCGGGGGACAGCGGAGCAGTTGGCGCAGGCGCTGGCCCGTCTGCCCGGCTACACGCACATCACCGCACCCACCGAACCCCAGGTCGCGCCGGGGGTCGGTCATGCCCTGACACTTCACATGACCGCCCTCGCCGAGCTCCTGACCGGCACCACGGCGTCCGGGGGTCCCGAGGACGTGCTCCTCCATCACGAGCACGCCTACTGGGACCGCGTGGCCGACCATCACGACCTCGGCTCGGAACACCAGCGCACCTCTGCCCTCACCACTGCCTTCCTGACCGGGGCCGGCACGCACGCCGAGGCGGCCGACACGCTTGCTCTCGTGCCGGGTCTTCGCGGCGACAGCCTCGAAGACATCAGGCTGCGCCTCGCCACATGGATCCACGACCTGTATCCACCCGACGCCCTCGGCACCTACTGGGGCAGCCTGCAACCCGATCGGCTGGCCGAACACCACCTCGCCCAGGCCCTGAGCAGGCAGCCCGCCCTGATCGACGCCGTCCTGCCGCGTCTCAACCACGGCCAGGCCCTTCACGCCCTGACCGTGCTCACCCGCGTCCTCGCCCAGCCGGACGCGCCGCACGCACTGGGTCGGCAACTCCGGGAATCGATCACCACCCACCGCGCCACACTCGCGTTGCCCGCCATCACCATCGCCGCCCAGGCCCACAACCCGCTGCCACTGCTGGGAGCGCTGGACCGCGTGTGCTCCGACCCGGACCTTCCCCTCGACCTAGCCGGACGGCTCTACAAGGCCATCCCCCAGCAGAGTCGGCGCATCGCCGAACACGCCGTGGCCCTCACACGCCGGCACATCGCCCATCACCGGTCCGCCGTCACCGCCTCCTCCACGGCCGACCGGAAAACAGACGACTTCGCGGAGAACGCCCAGCTGGCCAACTGGTTCAATGAACAGTCGACACGGCTGGCGGCGCTCGCACGACCGGATCAGGCGCTGGAGGCCAGCACCCGGGCGGCGGACCTGTACGAACGGCTGGCCGCCGAGCGGCCGGACGCGTGTCTGCCCGACCTGGCGAAGTCTCTGAACAACCACTCGAACTCGTTGGCGGAGCTGGGGCGCCACGAGGAGGCGCTGCAGGCGAACATCCGCTCTCTCGAACTGTACGAACGTCTGGCGGACGAGCGGCCGGAAGCGTTCCTGTCCGATCTGGCCAGATCGCTCAACACACAATCGGTGAACCTGTGGGAGGTGGGGCGGCGGGACGAGGCACTGCATGCGAGCACCCGGGCTCTGGAGATCCGGGAGCGCCTGGCCGCCGAGCAGCCGGACAGGTTCCTGTCCGAGCTGGCGATGTCGCTGTCCACCCATTCGGTGAACCTCTGGGAGGTGGGGCGGCGGGACGAGGCGCTGCCGATGAGTGCCCGGGCCTTGGAGATCCGGGAGCGTCTGGCCGCCGAGCTGCCGGATGCGTTCCTGTCCGATCTGGCCAGATCGCTCAACACCCATTCGGTGAACCTGTGGGAGGTGGGGCGGCGGGACGAGGCGCTGCGGATGGGTGCCCGCGCTTTGGAGATCCGGGAGCGGCTGGCCGCCGAGCTGCCGGATGTCTTCCTGTCCGACCTGGCTCTGTCACTGCACAACAGGTCAGTGGACCTGGTGGAGTTGGGGCGGCGGGAGGACGCGCTGGAGCCGGGCATGCGTGCTGTGGAGATCCGTGAGCGGCTGGCCGCCGAGCGGCCGGACATGTTCCTGCCCGGCCTGGCCAACACGCTGTCCAACCAGGCGATGAACCTGTGGGAGCTGGGACGGCGAGCTGAATCACTGCGGATGAGCACCCGCGCCCTCGAGATCCGTGAGCGGCTGGCCGCCGAGCGGCCGGAGGTCTACCTGCCCAAACTGGTGGTGTCACTGGACGACCACTCGTGGCACCTGGCGGAGTTCGGGCGGTTGCAGGATGCGCTGGCGACGGTCGGACGCGCCACCGAGTTGTACGAACGTCTGGCGGATGAGCGGCCGGACGAGTTCCTGCCCGACCTGGTGAGGACCCTGGACAACCGGTCCCACTGGTTGCGGAGCGTGGGTCGGCACCAGGAGGCGCTCGACGCGAGTGCGCGTGTTGTGGAGATTCGCGAACGCCTGGCGGCCGAGCGGCCGGACGAGCTCCTGCCCGATCTGGCGAAGTCCATGGACGACCACTCCGGCTGGTTGAGCGAGATGGGCCGACGCCAGGAGGCGTTGGAGACGAGCACGCGTTCCGCGGAGCTGTACGAGCAGTTGGCTGCCGACCGCCCCGAGGTCTTGTACGACCTGGCGAGGTCCCGGCACAACCAGGCCACGAGGTTGGGCCAGGTGGGCCGGCACCTGGAGGCGCTGGAGACGAGCACGCGTTCCCTGGAGCTCTACGAGCAACTGGCTGTGGACAACCCCCGGCACTTGTACGACTTGGCCGCCTTGCTGAACGACCAGTGCTTCTGGCTGGGCGAGCTGAAGCGAGACGAGGAAGCCCTGCGGCTGGCGACACGCGCCATCGAACTGTGTGCTCCGCTGGTTGCCGACCGCCCCGAGGTCTTGCCCGAGCTGGCGAGGGCGTTCAACAACCAGTCCGTCTGGTTGAGGCGGAAGGGGCAGCTCCCAGAGGCGCTGGATGCGAGCACCCGCGCTGTAGAGCTGTACGAGCGGCTGAACGCCGAGCGGCGGGACGAGTTTCTGCCCGACCTGGCAAGGTCTCTGAACAACCGGTCGGCGGATCTGTGGCAGCTGGGGCAGCTCGAGGAGGCCCTGGAGACGAACGAGCGGGCCGTTCAGATGTACGAGCAGCTGGCGGCGGAGCACCCCGACAAGTTCACGGCCGGCCTCAAGTGGGCCAGGGCCACTCTTACCGGGTCCGTCGAGGAGTAGCCGCCATGCTGTGGATGAACTCCGCCCACGCCGCCCAGCCGATGAGCAGTACGGGACCGCCGGGGACCTTGCTGTCGCGGACGGGGACGACGTCGGGGGCTCCGTCGGCGACCTCGAGGCAGTTGCCGCCCTCGCCGTTGCTGTAGCTGCTCTTGCACCAGCGGGCGTTGATCAGCTCGTACTCGCGCATCGTCTGAAGTCCTCCGCCGCCGCTTCGATCAAGGGGAGGGACGCCGTTGGCGACACCGCGGCGGCCCTGAGTAGATCGTATGCGCGCTGTGCACGCTTCACCACCGCCGGTTCGTCGACGAGCGTTCCCGAAAACGAGGTCTCTGTATAGGCGGTTGGCGGGGCGTCCTCGAACTCCATGAGCCTCAGGTCCCCGATCATGGCGGTATGCGCACCCTGCGCGTACGGAAGTACCTGCACCAGCGCCTTCCGCCCCCGCGCCATCCCGGCGACGTGCTCCAACTGCTCGGCCATCGCCGCCGGGCCGCCCACCGGGATACGCAGCACGTTCTCGTGCAGCACGATCCAGTACTCGGGCCTTGTAGTGTCGGCCAGGACGCGTGCCCGCTCCAGCCGCGCGGCCACTGTCTCCTCCACGTAACCGTTGGTGGCGAACGGATTGTTGGCCACAGTCACGGCGCTCGCGTACGCGGCCGTCTGCAACAACCCCGGCACCAGCGTCGGCGCGAACTCGCAGATCTTCGTCGCCAGCCGCTCCAACTCCACGACCTCGACGAAGTAATCCGCATACCGCTTGTCGTCAATCAGCTTTCGCCATGTGCGCTCGAAAAAACCCTCGGTTTGCAGGACCTCGTCGATTCGCTGCGCCACATCCAACTGCGGTTTCCGAATGGCCTGTTCGAACTGGCCGATGTATCCGCCGGAGACGAAAACCCGTGCGCCCAGCTCCACTTGGGTGAATCCCGTGTTCTCCCGCCGGCGTTTCAGCTCCGCGCCGAAGAACTCCCACGCCGCCTGGCGCACACCGTTGGCCATAGCCCAACGCCCCTCCGCTGCCTCGCACTTGTAGGGCACAGACACCTGTCGAGTGTAGATGCAGAGCGTCACCATAGGGATGCGAAGCGTAAAACCCGAAAGGGAAGGGGAGCACGGTGGCTGCAGTACACGTACCACTCGGGGGACGAGACTCGGCGCGCTGCGTCGAAGAGGCAGAGGAGACCGTGAAGGAATTGCGGACGGCGCTCGCGGACGCCGGAATCACGTTGCCGTCGCTCCGGATCGACCCGGGGAGTCCCGCGCGCGAGGCTCCCCGACCGCTCGTGGAATTGGGCGGCTGCCGCGTCGACGTCGCCGCGCGGCTCGCGGCGGCACTCCGCACGCAGCGGGCCACGGGGGTGTGATGCAGAAGCCGCCGATCGGTTCGTACGCGGTCGACATCCGTACCGGGAGGGTAGGCGTGGTGATGGGACACGAGGGCCCGTACGTACAGCTGAGACCGTACGGCGGGGGCAAGGAGTGGGACGTGGAGCCGGAGGTGGTGCGCGTCGCGACCCAGGCGGAGCGCCTGAGCGCGGCGACCGCGTACGCCAACGCACGCAGCCGCGGCGAGGTCTCTTGAAGCAGCGGATCCGCGGACCCTGCGGCGCTGGGTGTGGCATGACGTAAGGTGCGGGCGCATGGCCTTGTGGAACTTGACGAGATGGAGAAGGCCGCGGGCCGAGCGCCGGTACCCCGTCCCGCTCACGATGCACCAGTTGTGGATGGTGTCGCTGAGCGCGCCGGTCAGCCAGGACCGGAGCGCCTCCCGGACCACCCTGTACCCGTTCACGCGGATCGACGACGACAGCGCGCGGCGGTGGCTGGCCGACCAGTGGGAGATCACCTCCCGTGAGAAGCTGATCCGTCGGCTCGGCGGGCTGGCGCGCAACGGCTACCGGGCGCGGGCCCACCGGCTCCTCGGCGTCGCGCCGCTGGCCTGGGACACCGCGCTGTACGTCGACATCGCCCGCCGCGGATTCGGCTGCGGGATGATCACGGAGGGGGAGGCCTGGACCGCGCTGAAGGGCATCGTGCCGGCGGTCGCAGGGACCTACGCCTCCTGGCAGGAGTACTCCGACCACTATCTGCTGGGGCGCAAGGTCTGGCTGGACGGGCTCCAGGGGAAACCGGGGGTGGACCTTCCCGCCCCGCAGGCCGTTGCCGACGCGCATCTGCGCTCCCTGCTCGACCCGGCGAACCGGGACAGCCCCTGGAACCTGGCACCGTGGGACGCCATCCGCCACCCCGACCACGCGCGCGGGCTCCGTACGCGAGAATGAGTCCATGAGTCTGTTCCGCGACGACGGCATCGTGCTGCGCACCCAGAAGCTGGGTGAGGCGGACCGGATCATCACGCTGCTCACGCGCGGTCACGGTCGCGTACGTGCCGTGGCCCGCGGAGTGCGGCGGACCAAGTCCAAGTTCGGGGCCCGGCTGGAACCCTTCTCGCATGTGGACGTGCAGTTCTTCGCGCGCGGGAGCGAACTGGTGGGGCGCGGGCTGCCGCTGTGCACACAGAGCGAGACCATCGCTCCCTACGGGGGCGGGATCGTGACGGACTACGCCCGCTACACCGCCGGGACCGCCATGCTGGAGACCGCCGAGCGGTTCACCGATCACGAGGGGGAGCCGGCGGTCCAGCAGTATCTGCTGCTCGTCGGGGGGCTCAGGACCCTTGCCCGGGGTGAGCATGCGCCGCATCTCGTCCTCGACGCCTTTCTGCTGCGCTCCCTCGCCGTCAACGGCTACGCGCCCAGTTTCAGCGACTGCGCGAAGTGCGGTATGCCGGGGCCGAACCGGTTCTTCTCGGTGGCCTCGGGTGGGTCCGTCTGCGGCGACTGCCGGGTACCCGGCAGCGTCGTACCCTCGCCGGGGGCCCTCGAACTGCTCGGCGCGCTGCTCACGGGAGACTGGGAGACCGCGGACGCATGCGAGCCGCGGTACGTCCGGGAGGGCAGCGGACTGGTGTCGGCGTATCTGCACTGGCACCTGGAGCGCGGACTGCGCTCGCTTCGGTACGTGGAACAGTAGAGCGAAAGCAGATCGAGGAGACGAGAAGCACATGGCCGTACGCGGGTTCCTGGGGCGCCAGCGCCGCGAGTACACGACCCCGGAGCCGCACCCGTCCGGGGCACGCCCGCCGAAGCTGCCGGGCGAGCTGGTCCCGAACCATGTGGCGATCGTGATGGACGGGAACGGCCGGTGGGCCAAGGAGCGGGGACTGCCGCGCACCGAGGGGCACAAGGTCGGTGCCGAGCGTGTGCTGGACGTGCTGCAGGGCGCGATCGAGATGGGCGTCGGGAACATCTCCCTGTACGCCTTCTCCACCGAGAACTGGAAGCGCTCGCCCGACGAGGTGCGCTTCCTGATGAACTTCAACCGTGACTTCATCCGCAAGACCCGCGACCAGCTCGACGAACTCGGCGTCCGGGTGCGCTGGGTGGGCCGTATGCCCAAGCTGTGGAAGTCGGTGGCCAAGGAACTCCAGGTCGCCCAGGAGCAGACCAAGGGCAACGACCTGCTGACGCTGTACTTCTGCATGAACTACGGCGGCCGTGCCGAGATCGCGGACGCGGCGCAGGCGATGGCCGAGGACGTGAAGGCGGGCAGGCTCGACCCCGCGAAGATCACGGAGAAGACCCTCGCGAAGTACCTCTACTACCCGGACATGCCGGACGTGGACCTGTTCCTGCGGCCGAGCGGCGAGCAGCGCACCTCCAACTACCTGATCTGGCAGAGCGCCTACGCCGAGATGGTCTTCCAGGACGTGCTGTGGCCGGACTTCGACCGGCGCGATCTGTGGCGGGCGTGCCTGGAGTTCGCCTCCCGCGACCGCCGTTTCGGCGGGGCCATCCCGAACGAGGAACTGCTGGCCATGGAGGGCAGGCAGGCCGAGGCCTGAGCCGGGGCATGCAGGGCGGAACCGAACGCCAGGGTTCCGCCCATGGTTCACCAGGGGCGGGACATCGTCCAGGACGCGGACGCCGCCGAACCGGCCTACCGGAGCCGACGTCCTCGCGGGCATCCGGGTACGGGATCGGATGCGCAGGCTCGCGCCGGTGCGGTGGGCGTTCGCGCTGTTCGCGGGATACGCCGTCCTGTGCGCGGCCATGATCTGAGGCATTCCCCGCAAGCGCCGTCTGCGCACCGAGCAGGACGCACAGCGCCCGCGGGCCCTGCTCGACCGGCACCTGGCCTGCGTATGACCGCTGCCCGTGTCGCCCGTGGCTGCGCGGCCGCCGACGTCTTCGCCTTCGCGGGGCTCGTCGTGCTCGTCGGCTTCGGCAGTACGACCGAAATGGAGTCGTTCCCGGGGCTGCGCGAGAACCTGGCGCCGCTGGTCGTCTACATGCCGGCGTTCGCGGCGCTGCTCGCAGCCGGTGGACTGGCGCTCGCCGGACGGCGGTCGTCCGCGGGGTGGGCGGCCGTCGCTGTCCTCGGCGCCCTCATGGCGCTGCGGATGTGGACGCTCACGCCGATGCTGCACTGCTGGTGCTACGACCGGGGTTGACGCCCGCGGCCGCTCAACCGCGGGAAGCCTGCGCGCAGTCCGCGCACGTGCCGAAGATCTCCACCGTGTGGGCGACGTTGACGTAACCGTGCTCGGCGGCGATCGCCTCGGCCCACTTCTCCACCGCCGGGCCCTCGACCTCGACGGCCTTGCCGCAGACCCGGCAGACCAGGTGGTGGTGGTGCTCGCCGGTCGAGCAACGGCGGTAGACGGACTCACCGTCGGAGGTGCGCAGGACGTCGACCTCGCCCGCGTCGGCGAGCGACTGCAGCGTGCGGTAGACCGTCGTCAGGCCCACCGAGTCGCCCTTGTGCTTGAGCATGTCGTGGAGCTCCTGCGCGCTGCGGAACTCGTCGACCTCGTCGAGAGCCGCCGCCACGGCGGCACGCTGGCGGGTGGAACGTCCCTGTACGGGCGGGCCGGCGGTCGTCACCGTTGTCTCCTTTGATGGCTCGTTCGCCTACGGGGCGCGCGTCTCTCGCGGCTCACGGCTGCGCCTTGCCGGGCCATTCTGCCAGCCCGGCCTGTGCGTGGTCAGACTCCGACCTGGTCGGTCGCCCCCCGGGTGGCCGGAATCGCGCACTCGACCGGGTCCCCGGCGGTCTGCGCGGCCGCGGCCGCGCGGGCGCGGCGGCGGGCCAGCGGAGTGGCCAGAGCCGTCAGCGCGATGAACGCGGCGATCGTCAGCAGCACGATCGTCGCGCCGGGCGGTACGTCCTGGTAGTACGACGTGATCGTGCCGCTGATGGTCACGGTCACGCCGATGGCGATCGCGATCGCGAAGGTCGCCGCGAAGCTGCGGCCCAGCTGCTGCGCCGCCGCCACCGGGACGACCATCAGGGCGGAGACCAGGAGCAGGCCCACCACCCGCATCGCGACCGTCACCGTCACCGCCGCCGTGATCGCCGTCAGCAGGTTGAGCGCGCGCACCGGCAGCCCCGTCACCCGCGCGAACTCCTCGTCCTGGCTGACCGCGAAGAGCTGACGGCGCAGCCCCAGGGTGACCAGGACGACGAAGGCCGCCAGCAGGCAGATGGCCGTCAAGTCGGACTGCGAGACCGTCGAGAGCGACCCGAACAGGTACGACGTCAGGTTGGCGTTCGAGCCGCCCGGCGCGAGGTTGATGAACATCACGCCGCCGGCCATGCCACCGTAGAAGAGCATGGCGAGCGCGATGTCGCCGCGCGTCCTGCCGTACCAGCGGATCAGCTCCATCAGGACCGAGCCGAGGACGGAGACGGCCGTCGCCATCCACACCGGTGAGGTAGACAGCAGAAAGCCGAGGCCCACGCCGGTCATCGCCACATGGCCGATGCCGTCGCCCATCAGGGCCTGACGGCGCTGCACGAGGTAGATGCCGACGGCCGGCGCGGTGATGCCGACCAGGACGGCGGCGAGCAGCGCCCGCTGCATGAAGGCGTAGTTCAGGAAGTCCATCAGCTCAGCAGTCCCGTACGGGTCGGTTCGGCGCCCGCCGTCATGTGCGGGTGTACGTGGTCGTGGCCGGGGAGCGCGTGCTGGCCCACGGCCTTCGGGGGCGGCCCGTCGTGCAGGACGCAGCCGTCGCGCAGGACGACCGCCCGGTCGATCAGAGGCTCCAGCGGGCCCAGCTCGTGCAGCACCAGCAGTACGGTCGCACCGGACGCCACCTGGTCCTTGAGCGTGCCCGCGAGCACCTCCTGGCTCGCCAGGTCGACGCCCGCCATCGGCTCGTCCATGATCAGCAGCTCGGGCTCGGAGGCGAGCGCGCGGGCGATCAGCACACGCTGGTGCTGGCCGCCGGACAGCGCGCCCACGGAGTCGTTGGCCCGGTCCGCCATGCCGACCAGTTCCAGGGCCCGGCGTACGGCCTCGTGGTCGGCCTTGCGCAGGACGCCGAAGCGGGCCCGGGAGAGCCGGCCGGAGGACACCACCTCGGTCACCGTGGCGGGCACACCGCCGGCGGCCGTGGTGCGCTGCGGCACGTACCCGACGCGCCGCCAGTCGCGGAAGCGGCGCAGCGGGGTGCCGAACAGCTCGATCTCGCCGGCGCCGCTCTGCACCTGGCCGATGAGGCTGCGTATGACGGTCGACTTGCCCGAGCCGTTCGCGCCGAGCAGCGCGACGACCTCACCGCGGCGCACGGTGAGGTCGATGCCCCGCAGGACGGGGCGCGAGCCCAGGTCGGCGTGTATGCCGCGCAAGCGTATGACGGGCTCGCCCATGGCGTCCTCCGTAACGATCACTTGGTCCCCAGGGCGGTCTGCAGCGCCTTGAGGTTCGCGGCCTGGACCGAGAAGTAGTCCTTGCCGCGGGACTTCGACGTGATGCCCTCGATCGGGTCGAGGACGTCCGTCTTCAGGTTCGCGTCCCGGGCGACGGTCTTCGCGGTCTTGTCGCTGACGAGCGTCTCGTAGAAGACAGTCGTGACGCCGTCGGCCTTCGCCATCTTCTCAAGGTCCCTGACGCGGGCGGCACTGGGCTCGGACTCCGGGTCCAGGCCGTTGATGGCCTCCTCGGTGAGGCCGTAGCGCTCGGCGAGGTAGCCGAAGGCGGCGTGCGTGGTGATGAAGACCTTGCCCTTGGTGTCCTTCAGGCCGTCCGCGAACTGCGTGTTGAGGTCGTCGAGCTTCTTGACCAGCGCGTCCGTGTTCTTCTTGTAGGTGTCCGCGTGGTTCGGGTCCGCCTTCTCGAAGGCCTTGCCGACGCCCTTGGCGACCTCGGCGTAGCGCACCGGGTCGAGCCAGATGTGGGGGTCCTTGCCGCCGGACTCCTCGCCCTGGTGGGTGTCGTGGGAGGCCGCGTGCCCGCCGACCTCGTTGCCGTGCTCCTCCAGGGTGGTCAGGGAGGCGGCGTCGATCTTGGTTTTGACCTCGGACTGGGCCACCGCGTCGTCGACGGAGGGCTGGAGGTTCTTGAGGTAGAGCACCGCGTCGGACTCCTGGAGCTGCGCGGTCTGCCGGGCGCTGATCTCCAGGTCGTGCGGCTCCTGGCCGGGCTGGGTGAGACTGGTGACATGGACGTACTTCCCGCCGATCTGCTCGGCGAGGAAGGCCATCGGATAGAAGGATGCGACGACGTCGAACTTGCCGGTGTCGCCGGCCGCCGCGCTGTCGGAGGAGCAGGCGGAGGTCGCCGCGAGAGTGAGTGCGGTGACCCCGGTCAGGGCGGCCACGGGTATGAGGCGTCGTCGTACGTTCATGACAGTCATTTTCAACAAATATGGAAACCGTCGTCAACAAGCGACCCCGCGAGAGCCCGGTGGACCCGGGTGCCGGCTCCAGGTGCCCTACCGATTTGATTGGAGGGGAGCCCCCGCCGGTAACCTGAAGCATTCGCTCTGAAGCAATGCCCTGAAGCAGTCGCTTCGTCGTCCGTCGTCGTAATGAAGAGAGCACCGTGGCCGCCGACAAGATCGACACCATCGTCAACCTGAGCAAGCGCCGTGGCTTCGTATTCCCGTGCAGCGAGATCTACGGCGGTCAGCGCGCCGCCTGGGACTACGGACCCCTGGGTGTCGAGCTCAAGGAGAACATCAAGCGTCAGTGGTGGCGCTACATGGTCACGTCCCGCGAGGACGTCGTCGGTATCGACTCGTCGGTGATCCTGGCGACCGAGGTCTGGGTGGCCTCCGGTCACGTCGCCACCTTCACCGACCCGCTCACCGAGTGCACCTCCTGTCACAAGCGTTTCCGCGCGGACCACCTGGAGGAGGCGTACGAGGCCAAGCACGGCCGTCTGCCCGAGAACGGTCTCGCGGACATCAACTGCCCGAACTGCGGCACCAAGGGCCAGTTCACCGAGCCCAAGCAGTTCTCGGGTCTGCTCTCGACCCACCTCGGCCCGACGCAGGACAGCGGCTCCATCGCGTACCTGCGCCCGGAGACCGCGCAGGGCATCTTCACCAACTTCAGCCAGGTCCAGCAGACCTCGCGCCGCAAGCCGCCGTTCGGCATCGCGCAGATGGGCAAGTCGTTCCGCAACGAGATCACGCCGGGCAACTTCATCTTCCGCACCCGCGAGTTCGAGCAGATGGAGATGGAGTTCTTCGTCAAGCCGGGCGAGGACGAGAAGTGGCACGACTACTGGATGCAGGAGCGCTGGAACTGGTACACGGGCCTCGGCCTGCGTGAGGAGAACATGCGCTGGTACGAGCACCCGAAGGAGAAGCTCTCCCACTACTCCAAGCGCACGGCCGACATCGAGTACCGCTTCCAGTTCGGCGGCTCGGAGTGGGGGGAGCTCGAGGGTGTCGCCAACCGCACGGACTACGACCTCTCCGCGCACTCCAAGGCCTCCGGTCAGGACCTCTCCTACTTCGACCAGGAGGCGGGCGAGCGCTGGACCCCGTACGTCATCGAGCCCGCGGCCGGTGTCGGCCGCACCATGCTGGCCTTCCTGCTCGACGCCTACGTCGAGGACGAGGCGCCGAACGCCAAGGGCAAGATGGAGAAGCGCACGGTGCTGCGCCTGGACCACCGCCTGGCTCCCGTGAAGGTCGCGGTCCTGCCGCTGTCCCGCAACCCGGAGCTGTCCCCGAAGGCCAAGGGCCTGGCCCGGACGCTGCGCCAGCACTGGAACATCGAGTTCGACGACGCGGGCGCCATCGGCCGCCGCTACCGCCGCCAGGACGAGATCGGCACGCCGTACTGCGTGACGGTCGACTTCGACACGCTCGAGGACAACGCGGTGACGGTGCGTGAGCGCGACTCGATGAAGCAGGAACGCGTGTCGCTGGACCAGATCGAGGGCTACCTGGCCGGTCGGCTGGTCGGCTGCTAGTCACCTCGCTCGATCGCCGGGCCCGCTGGGTCGCTCCAGTGGGCCCGGCGTTCGTCTGAAGGGGCGCGCCTTCGGCTCAGCGGCCCTGCAGCGCCTTCACGTTGTCGCCGAAGGTCCAGCTCCTGGAGCCGTCCCAGTTGATCGACCATGTCATCAGGCCCTTGAGCGAGGTGCCGTAGTGGCGCCAGGCCTCGGAGACCAGGCTCGGTGACATGTAGCCGCCGCCCGCGCCCGACTGGGCGGGCAGGCCCGGGACCTGTTTGTCGTACGGGACCCTGATCGTCGTGCCCTGGACGGTCAGGCCCTTGTTGAGGCAGTCCGTCTGTGCGACGAAGCCCGCCACGGTGCCCGCCGCGTAGGAGTCGCCGGAGCAGCCGTACATGCTGCCGTTGTAGTACTGCATGTTCAGCCACCACAGGCGGCCGTTGTCCGCGTACTTCTTGATGATCGGCAGGTATGCGCCCCAGATCGAACCGTAGGTCACGCTGCCGCCGGTGACGTACGCCGTCTCCGGGGCCATCGTCAGACCGAAGTTCGACGGCATCCGTGCCAGCACTCCGTCGATGATGCGGATCAGGTTCGCCTGCGACGTCGACAGCTGGCCGATGTTCCCGCTGCCGACCAGTCCGGTCTCGATGTCGATGTCGATGCCGTCGAAGTTGTACTTCTTCAGGATCGGGACGATCGTCGAGACGAACTTGTCCGCGACGGCCGTCGAGCTGAGGTCGATGCCCGCCGCCGCGCCGCCGATCGAGAGCAGGATCGTCCGGCCCGCCGCCTTCGCCGCGCACATCTCCGCCGGCGTCGCCACCTTCACCCCGGTGTCCATGCCGTCCTGCCACAGCGCGGTGCCGTCGGAGCGGATGACCGGGAACGCCGCGTTGATCACGTTGTAGCCGTGCGCGGCGATGCGCGAGTCGGTGATCGGGGTCCAGCCGAAGGGTGGGTGGACCCCGTTGGATGAGCCGTCCCAGTTCTCCCAGTAGCCCTGGAGAACCTTGCCGGACGGACGGGACTTCACGGCGCAGGTGTCGGCCGCGGATGCGGTGGGCGCGGTGGCGATCGAGAGTGGTGCGAGAACGGCCGCTGTCAGGGCGGCGGCGAGCAGGCGCAGCCTGTGGCGGATCATGCGAGGCCTCCCGGTGGGGGTGCGGTGAGGTGTCGTAGGCATGACAGTGCTCGTGGTCCAGACCTCTCGTCAATAGGTCTGGACCAAATCGACTTTCCGCGAGTAACACATGACAGGTGACAGATATTGATATTTGTCACCTGTCATGTGAAGGTAGAGGCAGGAACCCACGCGCAATCCCGAAGGAGTCCTCGTGCGTACCCACCCTCTCGGCACCACCGGCCCCCATGTCTCCGCCCTCGGTCTCGGCTGCATGGGCATGTCCGCGCTGTACGGCGAGGCGGACCGGGCCGAGTCCATCGCCACCATCCACGCCGCGCTCGAAGCGGGCGTGACCCTGCTCGACACCGGCGACTTCTACGCCATGGGGCACAACGAGATGCTGATCGGCGAGGCCCTGCGCGCCGCCCCCGCGGCCCGGCGCGAACAGGCCCTGGTCAGCGTCAAGTTCGGGGCGCTGCGCGACCCGGACGGCGGCTGGTCCGGGTACGACGGCCGCCCCGCCGCGGTGAAGAACTTCGCGGCGTACTCGCTCCAGCGCCTCGGCGTCGACCACATCGACGTCTACCGGATCGCGCGTCTCGACCCCGACGTCCCGGTCGAGGAGACGGTGGGCGCGATCGCGGAGCTGGTGGAGAAGGGGCACGTCCGGCACATCGGCCTCAGTGAGGTGGGCGCCGACACCATCCGCCGCGCCGCCGCCACGGCACCGATCTCGGACCTCCAGATCGAGTACTCGCTCATCTCGCGCGGAATCGAGGAGAGCATCCTGCCCGCCACCCGCGAGCTGGGCATCGGCATCACCGCGTACGGCGTGCTCTCCCGCGGTCTGATCTCCGGCCACTTCACCCGCGACCGGCAGCTCGGTGCGAACGACTTCCGCGCCTTCTCGCCCCGCTTCCAGGGCGAGAACCTCGACCACAACCTGGGCCTGGTCGACGCGCTGCGGAAGATCGCCGAGCAGAAGGGTGTGAGCGTCGCTCAGCTCGCCATCGCCTGGGTGCTCTCACATCGTGCCGCTGGTCGGCGCCCGCACCCGCGAGCGCCTGTCGGAGGCGCTCGGCGCACTGGACGTGACCTTGGACGAGGCGGACCTGGCGGCCATCGAGGCGGCCGTACCGGCGGACGCGGCGGCCGGCGAACGCTACCCGCAGGCACAGATGGCGCACCTCGACAGCGAGCGCTGATCCCGGTGCCGGGTACGGTCTAGGCCATGGCACCCAGCACCGAGACCCTGACCGCCGAGCGCATCCTCGAGGCGACCGAGGAGGTGCTGCGCCGCCACGGTCCGGCCAAGGCCACCGTGGTGGACGTGGCCCGCGCGCTCGGCGTCAGCCACGGCAGCGTGTACCGCCACTTCCGTACGAAGGCGGCGCTGCGGGAGGCGGTCACCAAACGGTGGCTGGACCGGACGGCCGCGGCGCTGGCCGGGTTCGTCACCGGCGAGGGGGACCCCGAGGCGCGGCTGCGGGGCTGGTTCCGGGGGCTGTTCGACGCCAAGCGGCACAAGGCGGGGGACGATCCCGAGCTGTTCGCCACCTTCACGGTGCTGACCGGGGAGACCAGCCAGGTGGTCGACCAGCACATCGCGGACCTGACCGGCCAGCTCACGGAGATCGTCCGCGACGGTGCCGCGTCCGGCGCCTTCGCCGCGGCCGACCCGGCGACCACGGCCCGCGCCCTCTTCCACGCCACGGGCCGCTTCCATGACCCGTGCTACCACCGGGAGTGGGAACAGCCCGGCATCGACGCCCAGTTCGAGGCGGTACTGGACCTGCTGCTGAACGGACTGCGGGCCGGCGTCTGACGCGGGCCCGCTCAGGCGACGCAGAACTGTTGCCCTCCGGGCCTCGCATGACCCACCAGTGGCCGGCCATTCCCTTGTCCACCTCCTCGACGCGGGTCGCGCCCAGGGACTCCAGGCGCGCCACGGTCGCGTCGCGGGCCTCCGGGCCGGCGTGGACGTCGATGTGCAGGCGGTTCTTCGTGCTCTTGAGCTCGGGGTGCCTCGCAGCCGCCCCTCAACCCGGCCATGGGCGCTGACGGCGCACGGGCCTGGGCCGGGCCCGGCAGCGGCGTCCAGCTCCTGTCCACGATCGCGCGCGACGCGGTGGACCTGCTCACCGGTCCCTTCGCTCACCGCATCCGCATGTGCGCCGCCGACGACCGCCAGTTGGGGTACGTCGACACGTCCCGGCCCGGACGCCGCCGCAGTGCTCCATGGAGCACTGCGGCAACCGCCACAAGGTGCGGACGCTGCGCGCCCGCCGGGCCGAAGAGGCGTGACCGGCTGCCTGCGGCTCCCTAGCCGTCCGCCGGGTCCACCGTCGCCTGGTGTGCCTCGGCCAGGTGTTCCTCCGCCTTCAGCCAGGGCAGGAACTGCGCGCTCTTGCGCCAGCCGCACGTGTCGCACCTGATCGTGCGCTGCACCCCGGTCCGCTCCACCCGCACCACGTGCTCGCGCCCGTGCTGGTCCCAGCGGCTGACCTTGCTCGTGTTGATCTGCAGCATGACGCCTCCAGGGAGTACCTGTCCGCTTGCGCAGCAAGGAGTGTGCAGCAACAGGAAGATCAATAGGGGGTCTTACGGCGAGTTGACGCACCTGTCACCAAGCCTTCGCCGGAGCGTGCCGACGGCCCCGCGGCCCCCAGAGGGCCGCGGGGCACCGTCCGACGGGCGCCGCGTCAGCTGATCGTGCGCGGCAGGCGCAGGCTCAGGGCGATCGTGAGGGCGACGCCGACCAGCTGGACCAGGAGCGTCGTCACCAGCGCGTCCCGCATTCCCATGCCGGGCACCAGGGCGAGGAAGAGGGAGCCGAGCGTCGCCACGCCCAGCGCCAGCGCCGACTGCTGGGTGGTGATCATGACTCCGCCGCCCACGCCCGCCCGGGCCGGCGGCACCTCGGACAGGATGATCCGCAGCACGATCGGGAGCTGCAGCGCCTGGCCCGCGCCGGCCACCGCCGCGCCCGGCAGCAGTTCCACCGCGCCCAGGTGGGGCCAGGAGCGCCAGGCGGCGAGCGTCATCAGCGCCACACCGACCGCCTGGATCAGCCCCCCGACACTCACCACGCGGGTGCCGAAGCGGGCGACCAGCCGGGGCCCGTACAGCGACATGAGGAAGAACGCCACCGCCATGGGCGTGAGCGCGAGACCCGCCGATACCGGGCCGAGGCCGGCGCCCCGCTGCAGCGCCACCGCGATCACGAACATGAAGCCGCTGAAGCCGATCGAGAACGGCACGATCATGATCAGTCCACGGCGCAGCGACACCAGCGCGAACAGGCTCGGCGGCACCAGCGGCGTGCGGCCCCGCCGGTCCGCGCGGCGCTCCACCGCGTAGAACGCCCATGCCGCGAACGGGAAGGCCGCGAGGGCCAGCCAGGTCCACAGCGGCCAGCCGGCCGCCCGGCCCTCGGTGAGCGGCGCGAGCAGGGTCAGCAGTGCCACGGCGAGCAGGACGGTGCCCGGGCCGTCCACCGGCTCCGGGTGCTGGGAGCGGGTCTCGGGAACGGCCCGCGCGGCCAGGAACAGGCCGACGACCACGACGGGGACGTTGACGAGGAACACCGAGCGCCAGCCGGTGCCCGCGATGTCCGCGGCCACGAGCACACCGCCGAGGATCTGCCCGGCCACCATGGAGAGGCCGGCCGTCGCGCCGTACAGGCTCATCGCCTTGGCGCGGCGCTGCCCGCTGGTCGCCGCCTGGATCGTGGCGAGCACCTGGGGCAGCATCGCGGCGGCGGCCGCGCCCTGCGCGACCCGCGCCGCGACCAGGGTCCAGGCGTTCGGGGCGAGTCCGCACGCCAGCGAGGTCACCCCGAAGGCGGCCATCCCGCCGAGGAAGAACTCGCGCCGGCCGAAGAGGTCGCCCAGCCGGCCGCCGAGGACCAGCAGGACGGCGTACGAGAGCCCGTACCCGGCGACGACGAGTTCGAGGACGGACTCGCTCGCGTGCAGGTCCTTGCCGATCGTCGGGAGGGCGACGTTGACGATGAAGAAGTCGATGAGGGGCAGCGCCGCGGCCAGCAGCACCGTGAACAGTCCAAGTCCGCCCAACTGCGGTGCCGTCACCGGCGAGCGGACGGTGCGGGATGTAACAGTTTCGGTCACGCCATCGAGCCTGCACTCACTCTCAAGGTGGTACCAGAGTCTCTTTATCCTGGTAGAAGTACTACCTGGCAACAGGGTCCGGCGCGCGGCAGGCTGGGGGCATGGCGACCATGGTGCAGGAGACGGCGGCGGTCCGGGAGCCCGGGGAACACGGCTCCCGCGAGGCGCCCGCATCCGACATCCGGCGGCACGAACTGGCCGCGTTCCTGCGGCACCGCCGCGAGCACATCACCCCCGAGCAGGTCGGACTGCCGCGGGGCCGGCGCCGCCGCACGCCCGGGCTGCGGCGCGAGGAGGTCGCGCAGCTCTCCGCCGTCGGCGTCACCTGGTACACCTGGCTGGAACAGGCCCGGGACATCCAGGTCTCCGTCCAGGTCCTCGACGCCCTCGCGCGCACCCTGCTGCTCGACGCCGGTGAGCGGGCGCACCTGTTCAACCTGGCCGGAGCCGCCGACCCCGCGCCCGGCGCGCACTGCCCGTCGGTCACCGACGCCCAGCGCATGCTGCTGGAGCAGCTGGAGCCGCTGCCCGCCTGCATCTCGAACAGCCGGTACGACATTCTCGCCTACAACCGGACGTACGGGCTGCTGTTGTGCGATCTCGACGCCGTCCCGCCGGCGGACCGCAACTGCATGGTGCTGTGCTACACGAACCCGCAGTGGCGGGCGGCGATCGTTGCGCTCGAGGAGACCACGCGGCTCATGGCGGCCAAGTTCCGCGCCAACATGGCCGACCACCTCGGCGAGCCCGCCTGGAAGATGCTGCTCAAGCGGCTCATGACCGAGTCCGCCGAGTTCCGAGAGACCTGGGAGCGGCACGAGGTGATGATCGCCCGCAGCAAGCGCAAGCAGTTCCTCAACGCCCATGTGGGTCTGCTGACCCTGGTCCACACGGATCTGTGGCTGGGGCCGCACAACGGGCCCCGCATGGTGACGTATGCGCCGGCCGACGAGGAGTCCCGCAGGAGGCTGGAGAGGTTGCGGGCCATTGCGTTGGAGCGCGAGCGCGTGGCCGCCTAGCGCTGTGCGCCGACCCCTGCCGCGTCCCGTACCTCCTCCTCCTGGAGCCGGTCCGCCGTGCGTTGTGCCGTCGTGCGGGCCCAGCGGCCCGTCGTGAGGGCGCCGAGCAACAGGACCGCGAGGCCGCAGCCGGTGAGGATCCACCAGCCGGGCCGCGCGGCCGGGACGAAGGCCTCCTTGTAGGAGCCCGAGTGGATGCCCGCGGCGAGGAGCGCGCCGACCACCGCGACGCCCAGCGTGCCGCCGATCTGACGGCTGGTGGAGGCCACCGCCGCGGCGACACCGGCCTGGGCGCGGGGCATGCCGGAGACGGCGGTGTTGGTGATGGGCGCGTTCACGAAGCCGAAGCCCAGGCCGAAGAGGACGTAACCGATCACCAGCGTGACGTTCGAGGTCTCGGCCTCGAAGGCCGCGAACAACAGACCGCTGGCCGTCATCGCGATTCCGGCCGTCAGGAGGGGGAAGCGGGGGCCGCGGCTGCCGACCAGACGGCCTGAGACCGGGGCGCACACGAAGCACATGACCGCCATCGGCAGCATCCACAGGCCCGCGTGCAGCGCGTCCAGACCACGCACGTTCTGCAGGTACAGCGTCGACAGGAACAGGAACCCGCTGAGCGCCGCGAACGCGCTGATCGCGACCACCGTCGCGCCGCTGAACGGCACGGAACGGAAGAAGCGCAGGTCGAGGAGGGGTTCGGTGCGCCTGGGCTCGTACCCGAGCAGGGCGAGCAGGGCGGCCAGCGCGATCGCGCCGAGGACCAGGGTGTGCCCGGCGGACGAGTTCGGCGCCTCGATGATCGCGTACGTCAGGGACCCCAGCAGGGCGATCACCAGGAGCTGGCCCACGGGGTCCGGGCGGCGTGCCTTCGGGGCGCGCGACTCGGGGACGTACATGAGGGTGAGCAGCAGCGCGGCGACGCCCACCGGCAGGTTGATCCAGAAGATCGAGCGCCAGCCCACCGAGTCGACCAGCAGACCGCCGATGATCGGGCCCGCCGCCATGGATATCCCGACCACACCGCCCCACACGCCGATCGCGCGGGCACGCTCGCGCGGATCCGTGAAGGTGTTGGTGATGATCGACATGGCGACCGGGTTGAGCATCGAACCGCCCACCGCCTGCACCATGCGGAAGGCGACGAGCGCGTCCAGGTTCGTGGCCAGGGAGCACAGCAGCGAGCCGAGGCTGAAGACGATCAGGCCCGCGATGAAGACGCGCTTGCGGCCGATCCGGTCGGCGGTGGAGCCCGCGAGCATCAGCAGCGAGGCCAGGACCAGCGTGTACGCGTCGATCGTCCACTGCAGGCCCGCCACGCTCGCGTGCAGTTCCTTCTGCATCGAGGGCAGCGCGACGTTCAGGACGGTGTTGTCGAGGCTCACGATCAGCAGGCTCATGCAGCAGATCGCGAGCACCAGGAGGCGCCGTCGGGGGCTGAGCTCGGGCATACGCTCCATCGTACGCCGATGTCGATAGTGCGGTTAACTAATGACTGCTGCATGATCCCGTGACGGATACCCCTCGATGTACGTGACAATGGGGGAATGTCCACGCCCACGACGAACCCGGCCACGATCGACCCGGCCACGATCGACCCGGCCACGATCGACCCGACCACGACGAACCCGGAACTGCGCATCGGCCCGCACCATGTGCAGCCGCCCGTCGTGCTCGCGCCCATGGCCGGCATCACGAACGCGCCGTTCCGCACGCTGTGCCGGGAGTTCAGCGGTGGCAAGGGACTGTTCGTGAGCGAGATGATCACGACCCGGGCGCTGGTCGAGCGCAACGACAAGACCATGCAGCTGATCACGTTCGACGCGACCGAGCAGCCGCGCTCTATCCAGCTGTACGGCGTGGACCCGGCGACCGTCGGCAAGGCCGTCCGCATGATCGCGGAGGAGGACCTCGCCGACCACATCGACCTGAACTTCGGCTGTCCGGTGCCGAAGGTGACCCGCAAGGGCGGCGGGTCCGCGCTGCCGTACAAGCGCAACCTGCTGCGGGCGATCCTGCGCGAGGCCGTGAGCGGCGCGGGCGACCTCCCGGTCACCATGAAGATGCGCAAGGGCATCGACGACGACCACATCACCTACCTGGACGCCGGGCGGATCGCCGTCGAGGAGGGCGTGACGGCCATCGCGCTGCACGGGCGCACCGCCGCTCAGCACTACGGCGGTACGGCGGACTGGGACGCCATCGCACGGCTGAAGGAACACGTTCCGGAGATTCCGGTGCTCGGCAACGGCGACATCTGGTCGGCCGACGACGCGCTGCGGATGGTGCGTGAGACGGGCTGCGACGGAGTGGTCGTGGGCCGGGGCTGCCTGGGGCGGCCGTGGCTGTTCGCGGACCTGGTGGCGGCCTTCGAGGGACGCACCGGGGCCCGTGCCGGAGGCGCCGATGGAGGCGGTGTGCGCCCTGCCCTCCGCGAAGTGGCCGACGTCATGGTCCGGCACGCCACGCTGCTCGGCGAGTGGATCGGCGACGAGGCGCGCGGCGTCATCGACTTCCGCAAGCACGTGGCCTGGTATCTGAAGGGCTTCGCGGTCGGCTCGGAGATGCGCAAGCGGCTCGCGATCACGTCGTCCCTGGCGGAACTGCGCGCCGGCCTCGATGAGTTGGACCTCGACCAGCCCTGGCCGGTGGGCGCCGACGGGCCCCGCGGCCGTACGTCCGGCAACAACCGGGTGGTGCTGCCGGACGGCTGGCTGAAGGACCCGTACGACTGCGCGGGCATCAGCGAGGACGCGGAACTGGACACGTCCGGGGGCTGAGGCGGGGGCCTAGTTCTTCGACGGGTGCGGGGTGGAGCCGTAGGCCGTCAGGAAGCGGTCGCGGAACGAGCTCATCTTCCACACCGGGGCGTCGTGCGCGGGCCGCAGTCCGTCCGACCAGCCCCAGTCGGCGATCTTGTCGAGCACCTTCGGGTCCTTGGCGACGATCGCGCACGGCACGTCACGGCTGGCGTGGTTCCCGCTGACGCGGGAGATGGGCTGGTGGTCGCCGAGGAAGACGAGCACGGTGTTGTCGTTGCCGTAGCGCTCGAGCCACTGGGTCAGGGCGGTCACCGAGTACTGGACGGACTTGCCGTACTCCTCCTTGGACCGGGTCGAGTCGGCGATGATGTCCGCCGGTTTGTTGCCCGCCTTCTGGATGGCGTCGAAGATCGAGCCGTCGCCCAGCTGGTCCCAGCCGACCATCTTCGGGATCGGCGCCCACGGCTGGTGGCTGGAGGTCAGGATGACGAACGACGCCAGCGGCTTGTCGTGCTTCTTGCCGTGCACTCGCTGCTGGAACTGCTCCAGCGTGTACTGGTCCGGCATGGTCGACCAGCTGAACTTCGGCCCCTCGTAGCCCAGTTGGAACGCGTTGTAGACCTTGTCGAGGCCGTACCACTTCGCCTCCGGCCAGCCCTTCTGCACGCCCGGCATGACGCCGACGGTGTCCCAGGCGCCGGTCTTCTTGAACGCCTCGGTGAGGGTGAGGTGGTCGCTCGCGGTCACCGTGCGGTAGCGGTTCTGGTTGTCGACCCACAGGCCCGACATGAACGTGGAGTGGCCCAGCCAGCTGCTGCCGCCGTATGTCGCCGAGGTCAGCCAGCCGCTCTTCGCGTGGAAGCCCGCCTCGGCCAGGGCCTGGGTGCTCGCGTCGAGTGTCTTGTCGACACCGGGCGCCATGATCGGATCCTCGACCGCGCTGCGTCCGTAGCTCTCGATGAACGTGAAGATCATGTCCTTGCCGCGCAGATCGGGCACGAGCTGGGAGGCCGGGGTGTTGCCGAACGCGTCGGCCTGGGCGGTCTTGGCGAACTCCCGCTCGTCGCGGATGGTCGCGCGAAGGTTGTCGGCGCGGGCCTGGAGCAGCGTGACGGTGTGGTCGGAGGCGAGCTGCATACCGCTGACCTGGAGGCCGAGGGCCGTGCAGGTCATCCACACCATGCTGAGGACCAGGACGGTGCGTGTGGTGGTGGTGCGGTGCCGGGCCATCACGTTGCTGACCCGGACGACGGCGAGCGCCGAGACGGCGGGCACGACGAGGAGGAGCGCGACGGCCAGGACCAGGACACCGACGGCGCCCGCTCCGCCCAGCGTGTCCTTGAGGTAGGCGTACGCGTCGCTGAACAGGGGCCAGTCGAGGATGACGTTGAAGCCGCGGCCGAGGTACTGGTAGAAGCCGATGTCGAGCAGGTCGAGCAGGGTCAGCACGCCGAGCGTGATCCCGCCGAGCCAGGCCACGACCAGCCGCGGCCGCCGCGGCAGGGCGGTCAGCACGACGGCGCCGATCAGCGCCTCCACCGGTATCCGCAGGAACACCGTGGGCCGGAAGCCGGGTTTGTTGGGCAGGAGGAACGAGGCGACGACGAGGGCACCGGCGAGAACGGTGACGGTGATGCCGAGTACACGGGCGGCGACGGGGTGAGCGGCCCACCAGGTGCGCAGGCGGCGGGGGCGGCGGGGGACGGCGGTCGCCGCGGGCCGGGCCTCCGTGTCCTGCGGCGGCTCCTGCGCCGCATCGTCCGGTCGCTCCTCCTCCACCGGCAGGACTCCGTCCGTGGCCGCCCCAACCTTGTCCGTCATCTGTCGTGAGCGTGTGTTGAGAGGCAACCCGAGGGTCCTTCCGTGCGAAGCCCGTGGTGGACGGCGGGCCACGCCGGGGAGGCTGGGGCCCGCCGTCATCCCGTACGGGCGGCCGCGTACGTGCGTTCAACCACGGCGCCCCAGCGCTCGGCAAACACCCGGCAAATCCCAGGTCAACCGGCCCCCGGCGCCGCGCTAGGCGCCGCCGACCGCGGTGAGCAGCGCGAGCGGGGTCGCCGCCGAGCGGGACTCACGGACGCAGGCGTGCGGATACGGCACCGGCTCCGGATGCGTGTCGCGGCCGTACCCGGCGAGCACCTCAGGCAGCCGGTGACCCGTCACCGTCGCCGCGTCGACCAGCGCGTGCGCGACCGTACGCGCCTCGTCGTGCAGCCCATAGCGCGCGAGCCCCAGCGTGATGAGCGCGTTGTCGTGCGGCCAGACCGAGCCGCGGTGGTACGACAACGGGTGGTACGCCGCCTGGTCCGCGGCCAGAGTGCGCACGCCCCAGCCGGAGAAGAAGTCGGGCTCCAGCAGGCGCCTGCCCACCAGCTCCCCGTACTGCTTGTCCAGCAGGCCCGACCACAGCAGATGGCCCGCGTCGGACGCCAGCGCGTCCACCTGGCGGCCCTCGCCGTCCAGCGCCAGCGCCGGGAAGGCGTGGTCGTCCATCCAGAAGTCCCGCTGGAAGCGGTCGCGCAGATCTCCCGCCGTCTGTTCCAGCAACGCCGCGTACACCTCGTCGTCCCACACCGTGCGTGCCAGGTGCGCGGTGCGGCGCAGTGCGTCGTACGCGTACCCTTGCGCGCCCGCCGCCATCACGGGTCCGTTGGGACGACTGCCGTCGGCGCCGCAGATCGCGCCGGGAGAGTCCTTCCAGTTCTGGTTGGCGAGACCGCCCTGGTCGGCGCGGTAGACGAGATAGCCGCGCGAGGTGAGCCCGCCGTGGTCCAGCATCCAGCCGATCGCCGCGCGCGCGTGGGGTTCCAGGCGGCGGGCCGTCGCCACGTCACCGGTGTGCTCGACGTACGCCCCGAGCAGCACCAGGAAGAGAGGTGTCGCGTCGACCGAGCCGTAGTACCGCCCGTACGGCACCTGCTCGAAGTGCGCCAGCTCCCCGTGCCGCACCTCGTGCACGATCTTCCCCGGCTGGGCCACCGAACGCGTGCCGACCTCGGTCGCCTGTGCCGCGGCCAGTGCGGGCAGCGTGGCCGCGGCCAGCTGCGGGAGGTAGGGCAGTGCGAAGAGGGAGGTGAGGAGCGCGTCACGGCCGAGCAGTGTGAGGAACCAGGGGGCGCCTGCCGCGGGGACAAGCAGTTCCTCGCCGTCCGGGCCCGTCGCCGGGACCTGGAGCGCGGCGAGGTCGGACAGACCCCGTGCGCAGGCCGTGGCCAGCTCGGGCCAGCCGGTGGGGAAGGCCACGCCCTCCATGAACTCGCCTTCCAAGGCGAGAAGTTGGTCGTTGGCCGCGGCGGGGGACGCTGGGACCAACGGGACCTGCGCCGTCCCGTGCGGCCGGGCGGCGACCCGCAGCATCAGCTCCGCCGTCCCGTGCGGCTCCAGGTCCAGCGTCCAGACCAGCCGGCGGGCACCCGTACCCGTCTCCTCCACGGTGTCCGGCGGGGGCTCGGCCGTGACGGTCGTAGAGGACCGCCACTCGCCGCGCCGGTAGCTGAACTCCACTCCGTCGTCGAGGACTTGACGGGAGCGCACGGCACCCGTCTTGGTGTACGTGCGGTGGTCGGAGCGCAGTTCGAACTGGTCGGTGAAGTCGGCGTCCGCGGTGACCGCGATGCGGACGGTCGTCGGCACCGGGCGGTTGCTGGTGACACGCAGCGACTCCACGAACGTGCCGTCGGCGACGGCCTGTTCACGGAAGAGGGTGTGCGCGGGCGGCTCCTGGCGGCCGCCGCGCGGGACGAGGACGCAGCGGGCCGTGTCCCCGTCGGCGACCGGCGTGAGCGTCTCGGGCACGGCGCCGTCGACGGTGAGCTGCCACCGGCTCAGGTGCCGCGCGTCGCGTACGAACAACCCGGCCGGGGAGCCGCCGCCCCGCACCCCGCTGATGTCGCCGCTGTCGCCCACGGCGGCGAACGTCCCGCCGCGCACGAGCAGATGATGCCGGTCCGTCATCCCCGGTCCCCTCCCTTGTCGCTCCTGTCGAACGTGTCGTTGCCCATGAAGGACACGCCGTGTCCGGGGCGTTGGTGCAGCAGGTCGAGCGTGAGGGCGGCCGTCCAGCTGAAGCCGAGAGCGCCGCATGCCTCGCCGGTGTACGGGTCGACGTACTCCGCGAAGTCCGAGGCGTCCGCCGTCTCCAGCAGGGCCTCGCGCAGCCCGTCGGCCTGCGTCTGCTCCCCGTGCAGCCGCAGGCCGGACTCCAGCAGCCAACCGATGTTGAACCAGGCGGGCCCGCGCCAGTACCGGTGCGGATCGAATGCCTCGCCCAGCAGGTCGTAACTCGGCACGAGCCGGGTGGCGCCGCCGAGCCCGAAATGCGGCCCCCGCAGCGTACGGACGAGTGCGGCGGCGACGTCACCGGGGAGGGCGGGCAGGATCAGCGGGACGAGTCCGGAGACGCTGCGCTCGGGGACGAGGGACCCGCCGCGCACGTCCCGGCAGAAGAACATCCCCTCCGCCGGGTCCCAGAGACGGGCGACGAGGGCCGTCGTCAGCCGCTCCGCGCGGGCGTGCCTCGCCGTGCCCGTCGCGCCCAGCTCGTACGCGATCCGGGCCAGCGCGTGCTCCGACGCGATCAGCAGCGCGTTGAACGCCGGGTCCTCCACCGCGAACTCGCCCGCCCGGGGGTCCTCCACCGCGAACTCGCCCACCCGTCTCCCACCCCCACCCTCAACGGAGGCCCTGCGGGCCGCCCCCTCGTCTGCCCCGTCGGCATATTCGCCGTCGCGGTAATCCGTCGCCAGCCGCACGTACCGCCCGTAGTCCAGGTCCGTCGGCCGGTCCTCGGGCGCGCCGTGGTCGAGGTCGGCACGGCGGAAGGTGCGGGCCGGGGCCGGCGTGATCCGGGACAGCGGCGCGTCCCAGGTGGGGCTGTTGTCCATGCCCTGCTCCCAGGGGTGGACCACCGAGGCGAGCCCGCCACCCCCCAGGTCGCGGCGGTGCAGCAGATAGCGGTGCCAGGCCGCGAGCCGTGGGTGGACGCGGGGCAGGAAGCCGCGTGCCCTGGACAGCCCCGGGTCGGCGAGGTGCACCAGCCAGGCCGCCAGCGCGTGCACCGGTGGCTGCACGATGCCCGAGGTCTGTACGGTGCGCGGGGCGCCCGCAGCGCGCCCCGCGGTCGAGGAGCGCCAGAAGTCCGGACTCGGGAAGTACGCGTCGAACGGCACGGAGGGGTTGAAGACGATGTGCGGGATCCGCCCGTCCGCCCACTGGGCGTCGAGCAGCGTCTCCAGCTCCGTCTGCGCCCTCAGCGGAGAGACGTGCCGCAGTCCGATCGCGATGAACGCCGAGTCCCAGGACCACTGGTGCGGATACAGGCCACGCGAGGGCACCGTGGACGTCCCCGTCCAGTTGCCGTCCAGCACCTGTGCCGCCCTGACGTGCAGTGACCCGGCGGGCCGGGCCGGATCGTATACACGCCTTCCGACAGGGACGGTCGCACGCGGACCGGACGCCGGCGGAGGGCTGGAGGTGCGCACGGGACCCGTGAGTTCCGTGCGGCGGGCGGTGAGTTGCGTGGTGCGGTCCACTCAGGTCTCCCCCGAAAGACGTCCGGCCGAGCGGTTCGGAAGTAGCTACCGTAGGGTTACGTCTATTTAACATGCAAAACTCAATATGTAATGCAAGGTTGGTGAACGCAAGGGGGTGCGCATGACCGGAAGGGCGGGGAAGCCGGGCAGCCAGGTCAGCGCCGGAGATCTGCTCGAACTGGTGCGCAGTGGCCGCGCCACGACCCGTGGTGCCCTGCAGCAGGCCACGGGCCTGTCCCGGGCCACGGTCGGCCAGCGCCTGGACCGTCTCTTCCGGGCCGGCTGGCTGCGCGAGGGGGCGGGCGGACCGGTCGACTCCCCGCTCGGCGGCCGACCCTCGATCACCCTGGAGTTCGACGACGCCCACGCGGTGGTGCTCGCCGCGGACCTGGACACCCGGCACGCCCGCGCCGCCGTACTCTCGCTGACCGGCGAGATCCTGGCCGAGCACAGCGGGACGCTGGTCATCGAGGACGGCCCGGACGCCGTGCTCGGCGAACTGGGCCGCTGGTTCGCCGAACTGCTCGAGAAGGCAGGTCATCGGGCGCACGAGGTCTGCGGGATCGGGCTCGCCGTCCCCGGACCCGTCGACAGTGACACCGGCCGGGTCGTCCAGCCGCCGATCATGCCCGGCTGGGACGGCTACGACATCAAAGCGCGCATCGGCCGTGCCTTCGTGGAGCACACCCACGGCTCCGTCGACGTGCCCGTGCTGGTCGACAACGACGCGAACCTGATGGCGTACGGCGAACAGCGCACCGGAAACCCGGACTGCTCGGCGTTCGTCCTGGTCAAAGTCTCCACCGGCATCGGTGCGGGCGTGGTGGTCGACGGCCGGATATACCGCGGCATCGACGGCGGCGCGGGGGACATCGGGCACATCCGCGTCCCCGAGGGCGCCGGCGCGCTGTGCCGCTGCGGTTCGTACGGCTGCCTGGCCGCCGTCGCGAGCGGGGGTGCCGTAGCGCGTCGGCTCGCGGAGGCGGGCGTGCCGGCCGCCTCGGGCTCGGACGTACGGGATCTACTGACCGCCGGGCACCCGGAGGCGGCCGCGCTCGCACGGGAGGCTGGGCGGCGGGTCGGGGAGGTCCTGGCGACCGTCGTGACCCTGCTGAACCCCGGGGTGCTGATGGTCGCGGGTGACCTGGCCGGAACCCCCTTCCTCACGGGCGTACGGGAACTCCTGTACCAGCGGGCGCTGCCCCGCTCCACGGCGCACCTGGACGTGGTGACCTCGCGGCTCGGCGAGCGGGCGGGCCTGATCGGAGCGGGCGCCCTGGTCGTCGAGCACCTCTACGCGCCGGAGCGGGTGGAGGAGCGGCTGCTCGCGCTCGGCGTGTGAAGGGACGCGGTACGCGAGGGGCGTGGTCTTTGTCGCGTGACGACCGTGTTTCCGTTCGGATGCGGCGTCCGCATGGTGAAATCGCAGCGCCTCGCTTAGCGTGATTCTCGCCACCCTTGATAAGGGTTGCGCTCAGATGAGCGGATCTTGGGCGTCTGCACTTCTCAAAGAGTGGCACTCAGTGCCACATCTTGATCGTTCATCGATCGAAATCAGACGTGTGGAAACCCGCTCACATGAGCGGTGGGCGCGGCTCCCGGGGTGCCGACGTGTTCAAGAAGTGAAAACATCCGCGCGTGTTGACTTGCCGAGCCTTGACTTTCGATCCAGTGGCGGACGAGTGGTTACAGGCGCATGACGCGCAAGTGGACGTACCCAGACGCCTTCGATCTGGGTATGTTCCTCGCCGTCAGGGCAGCCACCGCGTCCTCGAGGAGTCGAGACCGTGTCGGAAAACAAAGATCCCCACGTAGCTGAGAACGGCGCCGAGGGCGTGAAGTTCGTTTACGACTTCACCGAAGGCAACAAGGACCTCAAGGACCTCCTCGGCGGCAAGGGTGCGAACCTCGCCGAGATGACCAACCTGGGTCTGCCCGTCCCTCCGGGCTTCACCATCACCACGGAGGCCTGCAAGGTCTACCTGGACAGCGGTGAGGAGCCCGCGGCACTGCGTGACGAGGTGAGTGCACACCTCGGCGCGCTCGAGGAGCGGATGGGCAAGAAGCTCGGCCAGGCCGACAACCCGCTGCTGGTCTCGGTCCGTTCCGGTGCGAAGTTCTCGATGCCGGGCATGATGGACACCGTCCTGAACATCGGTCTCTCCGACAAGTCCGTGCAGGGCCTGGCGCAGCAGGCCGGCGACGAGCGCTTCGCGTGGGACTCGTACCGCCGCCTCATCCAGATGTTCGGCAAGACCGTCCTCGGCGTCGACGGCGACCTCTTCGAGGACGCGCTGGAGGCGGCCAAGGCGGCCAAGAAGGTCACGGTCGACACGGAGCTGGAGGCCGCGGACCTCAAGAAGCTGGTCACCAAGTTCAAGAAGATCGTCAAGGCCGAGGCCGGGCGCGACTTCCCGCAGGACCCGCGTGAGCAGATGGACCTCGCCATCAAGGCGGTCTTCGACTCGTGGAACGGCGACCGGGCGAAGCTCTACCGCCGCCAGGAGCGCATCCCGCACGACCTGGGCACGGCCGTGAACGTCTGCTCGATGGTCTTCGGCAACCTGGGTCCGGACTCCGGTACCGGTGTCGCCTTCACCCGCGACCCCGCCTCCGGCCACCAGGGTGTGTACGGCGACTACCTGCAGAACGCCCAGGGCGAGGACGTGGTCGCGGGCATCCGCAACACGGTCCCGCTCGCCGAGCTGGAGCGGATCGACAAGAAGTCGTACGACCAGCTGATGCAGATCATGGAGACGCTGGAGAACCACTACAAGGACCTCTGCGACATCGAGTTCACCATCGAGCGCGGTCAGCTGTGGATGCTGCAGACCCGCGTCGGCAAGCGCACGGCGGGCGCGGCCTTCCGTATCGCGACGCAGCTGGTGGACCAGGGCCTGATCGACGAGGCGGAGGCGCTGCAGCGCGTCACCGGCGCCCAGCTCGCCCAGCTGATGTTCCCGCGCTTCGACGAACACGCGAAGGTCGAGCAGGTCGGCCGGGGCATCGCGGCCTCGCCGGGAGCGGCGGTCGGCAAGGCGGTCTTCGACTCGTACACCGCGGTCAAGTGGTCGCGCTCGGGCGAGAAGGTCATCCTCGTGCGTCGCGAGACCAACCCGGACGACCTGGACGGCATGATCGCGGCCGAGGGCATCCTGACGTCGCGCGGCGGCAAGACCTCCCACGCGGCCGTGGTCGCGCGCGGCATGGGCAAGACCTGTGTGTGCGGCGCGGAGGAGCTGGAGGTCGACACCAAGCGCAGGCGGATGACCGTGCCCGGCGGGCACGTCGTCGAGGAGGGCGACGTCATCTCGATCGACGGGTCGAGCGGAAAGGTGTACCTCGGCGAGGTCCCGGTCGTCCCCTCCCCGGTGGTGGAGTACTTCGAGGGCCGGATGCACGCGGGCGCCGACGACGCCGACGAACTGGTCGAGGCCGTGCACCGGATCATGGCGTTCGCCGACCGCAAGCGGCGCCTGCGCGTCCGCGCGAACGCGGACAACGCCGAGGACGCGCTGCGCGCGCGGCGCTTCGGCGCGCAGGGCATCGGCCTGTGCCGTACGGAGCACATGTTCCTCGGCGACCGGCGTGAGCTGGTCGAGCGCCTGATCCTGGCGGACACGGAGGCCGAGCGCGAGGAATCCCTGAAGGAGCTGCTTCCGCTGCAGAAGCAGGACTTCGTGGAACTCTTCGAGGCGATGGACGGGCTCCCGGTGACCATCCGTCTGCTGGACCCGCCGCTGCACGAGTTCCTGCCCGACATCACCGAGCTGTCGGTGCGTGTGGCGCTGGCGGAGTCCCGTCAGGAGCCGCACGAGAACGAGCTGCGCCTGCTCCAGGCCGTGCACCGCCTGCACGAGCAGAACCCGATGCTGGGTCTGCGCGGGGTGCGCCTCGGGCTGGTGATCCCGGGCCTGTTCACGATGCAGGTGCGGGCCATCGCGGAGGCGGCCGCCGAGCGCAAGGCCGCCAAGGGCGACCCGCGCGCGGAGATCATGATCCCGTTGGTCGGCACCGTCCAGGAGCTGGAGATCGTGCGCGAGGAGGCCGACCGGGTCATCGCCGAGGTCGAGGCGGCCTCGGGCGCACGGCTGAGGCTGGCGATCGGCACGATGATCGAGCTGCCGCGGGCCGCGTTGACCGCGGGTCAGATCGCCGAGGCCGCCGAGTTCTTCTCCTTCGGCACGAACGACCTGACCCAGACGGTGTGGGGCTTTAGCCGGGACGACGTGGAGGCGTCGTTCTTCACGGCCTACCTGGAGAAGGGCATCTTCGGCGTCAGCCCGTTCGAGACGATCGACAAGGACGGCGTCGGCTCCCTGGTGAAGGCCGCCGCCCAGGCCGGCCGCGCCACCCGTCCGGACCTCAAGCTCGGCGTCTGCGGTGAGCACGGCGGCGACCCCGAGTCGGTCCACTTCTTCCACGAGGTCGGCCTCGACTACGTCTCCTGCTCGCCGTTCCGGATCCCGGTGGCCCGTCTGGAGGCGGGCCGGGCGGCGTCGCAGGCGGAGGGCAGCGACCACCGGTAGGAGACCCCGGGACCGACGTCGGTGTCCCCGACCCTCACCGACACCACGACGGTCCCGGTGCACCAGGAGGGGCGGCACCCTGTGCGGGGGTGCCGCCCCTTCGCATGCCGTCAGCTCTCGCAGGCGACGCCGTCGCCGTCGCGGTCCAGATGGGCGGCGTAGCCGGGGTCGCCGCGGTGGACGGGCGCGGCACCGGCGGCCCGTGCCTCGCTGCAGTTGGCGTAGTAGACGCTGGCGCCGCCGGAGCTGGCGCCATCGTCGGATCCACCGCCTGCGGCGGGCTGGGCGGTGACGGTCTTCGTGGCCCGGACGGTCTTCGTGGCGGTCACCGTGGCGGCGGGTTCGGGCTCTGCGGTCTGCGTGGCGGTGGCGGTCGCCGTGACGGTGACGGTCGGCGTCGGCCCGGCCGCCGCCGGTTTCGCGTCGGTCTTCGTGTCCTGGTCGCCGACGCCGATGCCGGCGCCGAGGAAGAGGGCCAGGCCCAGCGCGGTGAGCACATACCGCTTCCGGGCCCATCTCGGGGCGGGGCGGACGGGCTGCGGTACGGGTGGCGTGGTGTACGGGTTGGTCATATCGTCCCCCCAGATGCGTCGGATGCGGGCACGACCGTAATCCCGGGCTGCCGTTTATGAAGGAACGGTGATGGTTTCGTGATGAACATGCCGGGCTGGCGCGTGACCGACATTCCCGACCTGGGCGGCCGCGTCGCCGTCGTCACCGGAGCCAACAGCGGGCTCGGATACGTCGCCGCGCGGGAACTCGCGCGCGGTGGCGCGCGGGTGGTGCTCGCCTGCCGGAGCGAGGCGCGGGGGAGGGGTGCGCAGGAGCGGATCGCCGGAGAGGTGCCGGGCGCCGCGGTGGAGTTCGCGCGGCTCGACCTCGGGGACCTGGCCTCCGTGCGGGAGTTCGCGGCTTCCCTCCCGTACGAGCGGCTCGATCTGCTCGTCAACAACGCCGGGGTGATGGCGCTGCCGTACGGGACGACGGCGGACGGGTTCGAGACCCAGTTCGGGGTCAACCATCTGGGGCACTTCGCGCTCACGGGGCTGCTGCTTCCCGCCCTGCTCGTCGCCCCCGGGGCGCGGGTGGTGACCGTGTCCAGCATGGTGCACGCGCTGGCCAACATCGACATCCACGACCTCAACAGCGAGCGCCGCTACCGGCCTTGGGTGGCCTACGCCCGCTCCAAGACGGCCAACCTGCTCTTCACGCACGAGCTGGCACGCCGGCTGGCCGCGACCGGGGCCGACGTGGTCGCGGCCGCGGCCCACCCCGGGTACGCGGCCACCAACCTGCAGACCGCCGGTCCCCGGGCGGCGGGGCGCAGAGGCGCCGAGCGGCTGATGGAGATCGGCAACCGGATCTTCGCCCAGTCGGCGGAGACGGGCGCGCTGCCCGCGCTGTATGCGGCGACCGCGCCCGGCGTCCGCCCCGACTCCTTCACCGGGCCCTCCTTCGCGATGTGGCGCGGCGCGCCGGCACCGTCCCGGCGAGCGCCGTGGACCCTCGACGACGCGGTGGCAGGGCGGCTGTGGACCGCCTCCGAGTGGCTCACGGGGGTGACGTACGACGCCTTGAAGGCGTGACCTTTCAGGCGGTTCGTACCTCGTACGTCGCCACCCGCACCGTCTCGTCGTCCAGGCACCGCCCCGACAGCAGGTCGAAGCGCTGCTTGAGAAGGGGGGAGGCGACGAACGGGCGACCCCGGTGAGTGCCCGTCAGGCCGCGCGAGAGCACGGCCGCGCCGCCGAAGGGGTCCCGGTTGTCGATGCCGTACAGCCGGCCCGCCCGGTCGCGGAAGAGCGCCACCTGGCGGCCGTCCGGCAGCAGCGCCGCCACACCGCGGCCCGGGAGCAGCAGATCCAGGTCGCAGACCGTGAACCAGCTGTCCTCGTCGAGCCGTAGCTGGACCTTCAGAGCGGTCGTCTCGGGTGCCAGGGTCATCGCTGGGCGCTTCCTTCCAGGGGTCGCGTGCCGATGGTCAGCAGCGGCAGGTCGGGCTTGATCTGGTCGCGCTCGGGGACGAAGCCGACGACCGGGTCGGGGGTGTCCGGCGCGTTCACGAAGGACACGAAACGGGCCAGCTTCTCGGGGTCGTCGATGGTCTGCGCCCACTCGTCGCGGTAGTTCGCCACGTGGGCGGCCATCAGCGCCTCCAACTCCTCGCAGATGCCGAGGGAGTCGTGCACGACCACGTCGCGGACGTGGTCGAGGCCGCCGGGGATCCGCTCGAGCCACACCGAGGTGCGTTCCAGGCGGTCGGCCGTGCGGATGTAGAACATCAGGAACCGGTCGATCAAGCGGATCAGTTCGGCGTCGGACAGGTCCTGGGCCAGCAGATCCGCGTGGCGCGGGGTCGCGCCGCCGTTGCCGCCGACGTAGAGGTTCCAGCCGTTCGCCGTGGCGATCACACCGAAGTCCTTCGACTGGGCCTCCGCGCACTCGCGGGCGCAGCCGGAGACCGCCGACTTCAGCTTGTGCGGGGAGCGCAGGCCCCGGTAGCGCAGTTCCAGGTCGATCGCCATCCGGACGGAGTCCTGGACGCCGTAGCGGCACCAGGTCTGGCCCACGCAGGACTTCACCGTGCGGAGGGCCTTTCCGTAGGCATGCCCCGACTCGAAGCCGGCGTCCACCAACCGTGCCCAGATCAGCGGCAGTTGCTCGACCCGAGCGCCGAACATGTCGATCCGCTGTCCGCCGGTGATCTTCGTGTAGAGGCCGAAGTCGCGGGCGATCTCGCCGATGACGATCAGCTTCTCGGGGGTGATCTCACCGCCGGGGATCCGGGGAACGACGGAGTACGAGCCGTTCTTCTGGAGGTTGGCCAGGAAGTGGTCGTTGGTGTCCTGCAGGGTCGCCTGCTCGCCGTCCAGGACATAGCCGTCGGCGCCGATCGTGGGCGCGAGCGAGGCGATGATCGAAGCGACCGCCGGCTTGCAGGTCTCGCAGCCGTCCCCACCGCGCGCGCCCTCGCGCCCGTACCGGTCGAGGAGCTGCCGGTAGGAGCTGATGCGCAGGGCGAGGACGATCTCGTAGAGCTCCTCGCGGGTCTGCGAGAAGCAGCCGCACAGTCCCTTGTCGACCTCGACGCCGCTCGCCTCCAGCTCGGCGGTGACCAGCTGGCCGAGCACCTTGACGCAACTGCCGCAGCCCGTACCGGCCTTGGTGCACTTCTTCACCTCGGGCACGGTGGTGCACTTGTGCTCGGTGACCGCGCCGCGGATCGTGCCCTTGGTGACGTTGTGGCAGGAGCAGATGACCGCCTCGTCCGGCAGCGCGGACGGACCGAGCTGGGCGGGGGCACCCGATCCGGCGGGCAGCACCAACTGCTCGGGGGCGACGGGCGGCACGGACCCGGTCAGGGCGCGCAGCGTGCCGTACGCCTCCGCGTCGCCGACCAGGATGCCGCCGAGCAGTTCCCCGTCGCGGCCGATGACCAGCTTCTTGTACGTGCCCGAGCGCGAGTCCGCGTAGACGACGTCGAGGCAGTCCGCGGTGGTGCCGTGCGCGTCGCCGAAGGAGGCCACGTCCACGCCGAGCAGCTTGAGCTTGGTCGACAGATCGGCGCCGGTGAACGACGACTGGTCCGCCTCGTCGGCGGCGATCGTCGCGGCGGCCGTCCGGGCCATCTCGTAACCCGGCGCGACCAGTCCGTACACCCGGCCGTCCGAGGCCAGCGCGCACTCGCCGATGGCGAACACGTGCGGGTCGGAGACGGTGCGGCACTGCTCGTCCACGGTGATGCCGCCGCGCTCGCCGACGGCGAGCCCGCTGTCGCGGGCGAGTTGGTCGCGGGGGCGGACGCCCGCCGAGAACACGACCATGTCGGTGGCGAGTTCGGAGCCGTCGGACAGCTTCATGCCCGTCACCGCGCCGTCCTCACCGGCGACGATCTCCTGTGTGCCCGTGCCGGTGTGCACGGTCAGACCCATGTCCTCGATGGTGCGCAGGAGCGCGGCGCCGCCGCCCTCGTCGACCTGCACCGGCATCAGGCGCGGCGCGAACTCCACGATGTGCGTGGCCAGGCCCAGTCCCTTGAGCGCCCCGGCCGCCTCCAGGCCGAGCAGACCGCCGCCGACCACGGCGCCCGTGGTCGCCTTCGCCTTCGCGTACTCCTCGATGGCCAGCAGGTCCTCGATGGTGCGGTACACGAAGCAGCCCTCGGCGTCCTTGCCGGGGACCGGCGGGACGAAGGGATAGGAGCCGGTGGCGAGGACGAGCGTGTCGTAGGTGACGGTGAGCCCCGAGCGGGAGGTGACCGTCCGCGCGTCCCGGTCGATCGTCTCGGCGGGGTCGCCGAGGTGCAGCTCGATCCCGTGCCTCTCGATGAACTGCATGTCGGTCATGGACAGTTCGTCGGGCGTGGTTCCCGAGAAGTACGAGGTGAGCCGGACCCGGTCGTAGGCGGGGCGCGGCTCCTCGCACAGCACGACCACCCGGTGCGTGGCGGTCATGCCGCGCTCGGCGAGCGCTTCGAGAAAGCGCTGGCCGACCATGCCATGGCCGACGAGCACGATCGTGGGGGTGGCCCCCAGGGTGGCGGTCATCAGGAGCCTCCATCGTTGGTGAGCAGGTGGAGCAGCGGGGCGCCGTCCGCGGGGAGCGGTTCCGCTCCCTCCCAGGCGCGGGCGAGCGCGCCGACGGTGCCGAGTTCGCCGACGAGCACGCCGCCGACCAGGCGGTCGTCACGGACGACGACCTTGCGGTAGGTGCCGCGGGTGGCGTCGGCGAGCTGTACGACGTCGTCGCCGGGACGCGGTTCCGTCTCGCCGAAGGCGGCGAGGTCGAGGAAGTCCTGCCCGGCGAGAGTGAGCCGGGTCAGGGAGCGGGTGCCGGTGTAGCGGGCGTCGGGGCTGCCCGTGCCGCCGGTCTCGCTCGCGATCAGTTCGGCGAGGACTTCGGCCTGTTCGAGGGCCGGGGTGGCGAGCCCGTACACCGTGCCGGCGTGCTGGGCGCAGTCGCCGATCGCCCGGATGTGCGGGTCCGAGGTGCGCAGCTCGTCGTCGACGAGGACGCCCTTGTGGACGGCCAGGCCGGCCTCCTGGGCCAGGCCCACACGGGGGTGGACGCCGCAGGCCAGCACCACGAGGTCGGTGTCGAGGGCATAGCCGTCGGCCATCTCGACGGAGCGGACCGCACCGCCGAGCGTGCGCACCCCGCGGACCCGCGTCTCGGTGTGGACCTCCACGCCCAGGTCGGTGAGGTGGCGGCGCACCAGCTTCGAGGCGGACGGGTCGAGCTGGCGCTCCATCAGTCGCTCGGCCTGCTGCGCGAGGACGACCTGGGCGCCGCGGGCCGCCAGCGCGCGGGCGGCGGAGACGCCGAGCAGTCCGCCGCCGATGACGACGGCACGCACCCCCTCGCGCACCGCCTTGGCGAGCCCCAGGCAGTCGTCCATGGTGCGGAACGCGTGGACGCCCTCGGGAAGTTCGTGGCGCCCGGGGGCGAGCAGACCGCGCAGCGGGGGGAGCACGGGGTTGGAGCCGGTGGCGAGGACGAGCGTGTCGTATGCGATCACCGAGCCGTCGGCGCAGTGGATCTCGCGGCTCGCGCGGTCGATCAGGGCGACCCGGGCGCGCACGAGGAGCTCCGGGGCCGGGAGGGAGATCACCTGGGGCGCGTAGCGGCCGGCCAGGACGTCGGCGAGCAGGACCCGGTTGTACGGGGCGTGCTCCTCCTCCCCGACGAGCAGGGCGGGCGTGCCGAGCTCGCCGAGCCGCCGGGCGAGACGGGCGCCCGCGAGTCCGGCGCCGATCACCACCACACGCGTATTCGAGGTCATACATCGCAGCGTGCGGTGCCGACGTTACCCGGCCGCATCACGGCTGTTTCCCACGGGGAACGCTGCCCTCAGCGGAGGCGGTGTGGGGCTGTGAGGGTTCGGTGCGCGGGCGTCCGGCCGCGGTGAGCCTTCGCCGGCGAGGACATCGGCGCCGGTCGCGAGACGCGCCCGCGAGCAGGGGGAGGCCCCGAGCGGATCAGCGGCCGGCCGTCAGACGCGCGAAGACCACCACGTTTCCCTGATAGCCCGTCCTGCCCGAAAAACCGCCCCCGCACGTGATCACCCGCAGCTCGGGGCGGGCCGCCGCCCCGTACACCTTGTCGTCGGGGAAGTCCTTGTCCTGGAAGACCTGGACCGCGTACACGGTGAACACGGCCGTCGAGCCGTCGCGCCGGTGCACCTCGACGGTACTGCCCTTCTTCAGTGCGCCGAGGTCGTAGAAGACGGCCGGTCCCGTCGCGGTGTCGACGTGACCGGCGACGACCGCGGTGCCCGTCGCGCCGGGCGTGGTGCCGTCCTGGTACCAGCCGGCGAGGTTCTCGTCCGCCGCGGGCGGGGCTTCGAGGCTGCCGGTGGCGGTCAGGTGGAGGCCCGTGAGGGGCGCGTCGACGCGGATCGAGGGAATGCGGATGCGGTCGGGTGGGGAGGGCGACAGCGCGGGTGATCCGGGCCTCTCGCGGTCGGTGCCCGCGGCGGCCTGCGCGGCCGACGGCTGCGGCGGTGCCTGGGTCTCGGCAGCGCCCCGCAGCAACCATATGCCGGAGCAGAGGGCCGCGACCGTGACGGATGCTATGGCTGCGTCTCCGACCGCGCCGGACTTGCCGATCTTGCGCACGTGCGCCTCCTCACTGGATGCAGGGGTCCGTGCCCCCTCCGGGCCGCGAGGGGCATCGGACCCGGAGGGGAGCGGGACGGCGGTACCGGCGGACGGACAGCGGAGGGTGTCCGTCAGATCCTGTCGCCTCTCGCCCGGCGATGCAGGAGCCAGGTACCGCCCGCGGCCGCGACGGCAAGAGCCGCCACGCCGGCCGCGGTCTGCACGGGGTCGGGGCCGAGTGCGCCGCCGACCCCCGTCTGCACGCTTCCTCGCGGAAGCGTCGCGTCCTTGACCGCGGTCAAGGACACCATCAGGTCGCCGGTCACGGTGGAGTGCCGGCTGCCGGAGCACTTCGCGACGATCTCGTACGTCCCCGGCTGCGCGCTGGTCGGCACCCGGAACCGCCCGATGGCGTCCTGCCCGTGCGTGGTGGGCACGAGCGTGAAGGTGCCCGCGCCGACCGCGGTGGCGTCGCCGGCCGCCGAGCCGTCCGGGCCGCACGCCGCCGTGTTGACCGTGACCTCGGCCCCGGGCACGGCGGTCGACGGCAGGACCTCCAGGCTCCGGGTGTCACCGCCGTAGGCGGTCCCGGCGGCCAGGCCCGCGGCGGCGACGGCGAGCGCGGGACCGGTGATCAGGCGGGCCGTTCGTCGCATCGTGCTGCTCCTTGGAGAGGCCACGGCCCGCGGCATCCCGAGTGTGCCGCTGCGTAGGTCGTGCCCCTGCTCTGTCGAGGTAAGCGGCTGTCGGCCCCGCCCGCCTTCTGATGATGTGTCAGAAATACGATGAACGGGTGTCGGGCGAGGTGCTCCCGGAGGCGGCCTCGACGGCGTTCCGGCAGGTCACCGGCGTACGGCTGGCAGGGCACCGCAGAGCACCCGAAGAGCGCAGGGCGGGCCGCGAAACGGGTGACGGAGATGAGCCCCGGTCCCGAACGTGGCCTCGGGAAGGGCGGCGTGATCCCGCTCGGCGTGGCGCGACTTGACCTCGAGGAAGGTTGAGGTACGAGGGTGTGCGCCATGAACACCACCACGGATCCCTCCGCCTTCTCGCCCCTTCGCGTCGCCGTCGTGATCGGCAGCAACCGGCAGGGCCGCTTCGCTCCCGTCGTCGCCCAGTGGCTGCTCGGCCGGATCCGCGAAAGGGACGATCTCGTGCCCGACGTCGTGGACGTGGCCGAGGTGGCGCTGCCGACGTCCCTCTCCCGGTCCCGCGAGGCGACGGCCGCGCTCGCCGAGGTCACTCCGAAGCTGGCCGGCGCCGACGCGTTCGTCGTCCTCACGCCCGAGTACAACCACTCGTTCCCGGCCGGTCTGAAGAACCTGATCGACTGGCACTACACGGAGTGGCGCGCCAAACCGGTCGCCCTCGTCTCGTACGGCGGTGTCTCCGGCGGTCTGCGCGCGGTGGAACACCTCCGCCAGGTCTTCGCGGAGCTCCACGCGGTCACCATGCGGGACACGGTGTCCTTCCATGGCGCGGGTGCCGCTTTCGACGAGGAAGGGAGCCCGCGTGACGCGGTGGGCCCGGTCGCGGGTGTCAAGGTGATGCTGGATCAACTCGTCTGGTGGGCGAGGGCGTTGCGGGAGGCGAAGGAGAGGTGGCCGTATGCCGGGTAGTCGGCGCGGTCCGGTGGGCCGGACGCGTCCGTCGGTCCGCGAGTGCCTGCGTCACGGTCCGGTGGCCGGTCGCGGCCAGGACCGGATTCGTCTCCCGGTAGTGGTGCTCCGCCATCAGGCCGAAGCACAGGGCCCAGCCCCGCCCCCGCTGCCAGGTCGCGTCGTCGACCTCGGCCGCCTCGCGGAACAGATCGCGGGTGCCGGCCGTGAAGACGGCCCATGCGGCCAGCGTGTCGGCCGCCGGGTCGCCCACGCCCAGGCCGCCGAAGTCGATCACCGCGGTGAGTTTCCCGGCCCTGGTCAGCAGGTTCCCCGGCAGGAGGTCGCCGTGCAGCCAGACGGGGTCGCCGTCCCACTGGGGGAGCCGGACGACCTCCTCCCACAGCGCGGTCGCCGCGGCCGCGTCCACCCTGCCGTCGGCGCCCAGGTCGCGAATCGCCGCGCGGACGTGGGTATCGTTCGCCCCGACCGGGCCACCGCGCCAGGAGGCCGGGCCGCCGGTGGCGTCGGCCTTCCGTAGCGCCGCCACGAAGCGGCCCAACTCCACGGCCGCGGAGCCGAGTTCGGCGATGGGGGAGTCGTACGCGTTCTCGCCCTCCAGCCAGCGCAGTACCGACCACGGCTGCTCGTACCCCGCTGCCGGCTCGCCCCTGCCGAGCGGCACCGGGACCGCCAGCGGGAGGTGCGGGGCGAGCAGGGGAAGCCAGCGCTGCTCCTTGGCCACCTGCCGGGCCCCGCCGGGGCGGCGCGGGAGCCGTACGACCATGTCGTCGCCCAGCCGGTACATGGCGTTGTCCGTCCCCGCGGACGGGACCTCGGTGACGGGAAGTTCCGCCCACCGAGGGAACTGCTCCGCGATCAGCCGACGCACCAGGGCGCTGTCGACGTCGAGTTCGTCGGCGTGCATCTTCGCGGCGGGCATGGGTCTCCGTGAGGCCGTAGGACGGTCGGGTGCCGGAGCCTGGACGCACCGGCACCCGACCCGCCATGGATTTCCCCTCGGCCGAACCAGGTGATCAGCCCACGTCGACCGCGCTCCACGCCGCAGCCACCGCGTTGTACTCGGTGCTGCCGGCGCCGTAGAGGTCCTTCGCGGCGTTCAGCGTCGCCGTCCGGGCGCCCGCGTAGTTCGTCGAGGACGTCATGTAGACCGTCAGGGCCCGGTACCAGATCTTGCCGAGCTTGTCCCGGCCGATGCCCGTCACCGTGGAGCCGTTGCAGGTGGGGGAGTTGTAGGAGACGCCGTTGACGGTCTTCGCGCCGCTGCCCTCCGCGAGCAGGTACGCGAAGTGGTTCGCGACGCCCGAGGAGTAGTGGACGTCGAGATTCCCGACCGACGAACTCCAGCAGTCGGCCGAGTTGCCGTCCTTGGACGGCTTGTCCATGTACCGCAGCGCCGACTTGCCGAAGCCCGAGCGGACGATCTTCTCGCCGATCAGGTAGTCACCGAGGTCGGAGGAGTTGTTCGCGTACCACTCCACCAGCGTCCCGAAGATGTCCGAGGTCGCCTCGTTCAGGCCGCCCGACTCGCCGGAGTACGTCAGCGCCGCCGTCTTCGACGTCACGCCGTGCGACATCTCGTGGCCCGCCACGTCCAGCGCGACCAGCGGCCCGAAGGTCGTCCCGTCGCCGTCGCCGTACGTCATGCAGAAGCAGCTGTCGTCCCAGAAGGCGTTGTTGTAGTTGGTGCCGTAGTGCACGCGGTTGTACGAGCCCTTGCCGTCGCCCGCGATACCGCTGCGGCCGTGGACGGATCTGTAGTAGTCCCAGGTCTCGTCGGTGCCGTACTGCGCGTCCACCGCCGCCGACGAGCGGTCCGAGGCCGCGCCCGTGCCCCAGTGGTTGTCGGAGTCGGTGAACAGGGTGGCGGGCGCGCGGCTGAAGCAGACCCCGAGGATGCACAGGTCCGTCTTGTTCGCGGCGTCGCCGGTGTAGGTGTTGCCCCGCGTCGGGTCCTTGAGCTGGTACGTCGACCCGGACTGCGTCGTCTCCAGTGGAACCGTGCCGCTGTACAGGGACTTCCCGTCGCCGGTCGCCGTCTCGATGCTGTCCCACGCGTCGATCTGCCTGCCGGTGCGGGCGTCCGTGAGGACCGTGCGGGCGACCGGGTTGCCCAGCGAGTCCTGGCCCACCGCGTTGGTGCGCCAGGCGAGCCGGGGCGCGCCGTGCAGCGCGTCGACGACGAGCTGCGGCTTGGCCGTCACCTTCTTCAGCAGTTCGCCCGGGTTCACGGCGCGCAGCGCCGCTGCGGCCAGGTCGGCCGCCTCGGGAGCCTTGACGGCGGGGGTGGTCGTCGGCACGGTGATGGCGCGCTTCGTGGCCCGGTCCACGCTGCGGTAGGAGCCGCTCGGCGTCAGGTGGACCACGAAGTCGCCTCCGAGGACAGGGAGCTGACGGAACGTCCGGTCGTAGCGCACGTGCTGGCTGCCGTCCGTGTCCACGACGACGTCCCGCACGCTGGTACCCTGCGCCGGGGTCAGGCCCAGGCGCCCGGCCTGGTGCAGCAGTGCCGCCGCGGCGTTGCCGATCGCGGTGGCCCGGCTGGGTCTGTCGGCCGCTCCGGCGGCGGGGGCGGGGGCCAGGGCGGCGGCCAGCAGAGCCGCGGTGGTGGCGGCGGTACCGGCCGCGGTGAGACGGGAACCTCGGATGTGCCGTATCCGACTCATCGGTCTCCTCGGGAAGGCGCGTGGGGGCGCACGTGGGGAGTCAGAGACGGTGGCCCCTGACGTCCCCCCGATTTAAGGGTTCATGACATGTCATGTCCATAGCGCGCTCGTGGGGATGTGTGAGGGGTGAGAATCGTTTCTGCGAGGCTTCGGTAGAGACGCCGGAGGGAGTTCGATCATGGTTGCGGCCGGCCGGACCACCGGGAGAGCGGGCACGTGAGACTGCCGTTCTTCGTGTACGGGACGCTGCGCCCCGGCGAGCACAACCACGACCTCTTCCTGCGCGGCCGCACCCGCTGCGAGGAGCCCGGGCTGCTGCGCGGCGCCGTGCTGTACGACGGCCCCGGATACCCGTACGCCGTGGAGCAGGACGGCGGCACCGTCAGCGGCGAGATCGTCACCGCGCTGCCCGAGGCGTACGGGGAACTCCTCGCCGCCCTGGACCGGTTGGAGGACTACGTGCCGGGCGATCCCCGCAGCCTGTACGAGCGGGTGAAGCGTGACGTGACGGCCGTCGACGGCAGGACCGTACGCGCCTGGGTGTACGTCGCCGCACCCGCCGTCGCGACACGGCTGCGCGCACGGGCCAGGCCGATCGACGGCGGGGACTGGCTCGCCCGTCGCTGAGGGCGCCCCGCAGGGAGGGCAGCCGGCTGTCCACGTCGCTCGTGCGGGCGACCGCTCCGTGAACCCCCTCCCGCGGCCGCGCCGTCCGGCCTAGGGTCCCGGGCATGACCGACAGCGACATCACCCGGCGGCGTGCGCTCGCGCTGGGCGGCGCCGCCGCGGGCGCGGTCCTGGGACTCGGGATCAGTTCCTGCTCCACCCCGACCCGCGGCTCCCACGGCCCTGGTCCCCTCGGGGTGGCGAGCTCCGCCCCCGGTGCCGAGCTCTGCGTACTCGCCACGAGCGTCACCGCGGGGCCGTACCACCTCGACGGTGCGCTCTTCCGCAGGGACATCACCGAGGGCAAGAAGGGCGTCCCGCTCACGGTGCGGCTGACCGTGCGCGACGAGCCGCACACCTGCGCCGTGCTCAAGGGCGCGGCCGTCGAGATCTGGCACTGCGACGCCTGGGGCTACTACGCCGGCTACCCGACCGCGCACCCGGGCGGCACGGTGCCCGCCCGGAGCAAGGACACCAGCGGCGCGAACCTCAGGACGTATCTGCGCGGCTTCCGGACGACCGACACCGACGGCGTCGCCGAGTTCGTGACGATCTTCCCCGGCTGGTACACGCCGCGCGCCCCGCACATCCACGTCAGGGTGCACACCGGAGGCAGGAAGCGCGGCGGCACCTACGAGGGCGGCAGGATCAACTGGACCGGGCAGCTCTTCTTCGACGACCGCCACGCCGACGAGGCGTACACGAGGGCCCCTTACACGCTGCACACCGGTACGCGCACCCGCCTCGCGCAGGACACCGTGTACGGCGGGGGTGGCGCGAGGGACGGGCTGATGAGCGTCACGGGCGAGGCGGCCAAGGGGTTCGTGGCGACGCTGACCGTGGGGGTCGACACGACGCGGGAGAACACCGGGGCGGGAACGGGCGGTGAGGGGGCGCGGCGGTCGAGTTCACCGCCGAAGGGGACGCCCGTGACGCCGTCGCCGAGCGCACCTCCCGGCGGAACGGCACAGACCACGCCGCCCCCGGACGGCGCGGCGAGCGCGTCGCGGACGCCCAGTCCTTGAGTCACTTCCCCAGGGCGCTGCCCACGCGCTCCAGCCGTACCGCGCACACCTTGAACTCCGGCATGCGGGAGGTGGGATCGAGGGCCGGGTTGGTCAGCGTGTTGGCGCGGCCCTCGCCCGGCCAGTGGAAGGGCATGAAGACGGTGTCGGGCCGGATGGCACGGCTGATCCGCGCGGGCGCGACGGCCCGCCCCCGCCGTGACACGACGGCCACCGCCTCCCCGTCCGCCGCGCCGAGCCGCTCGGCCAGCCGCGGGTGCATCTCCACGTACGGGCCGGGCGCGGCGGCGTTCAGCTCCTCGACGCGACGCGTCTGCGCCCCCGACTGGTACTGCGCGACGACCCGCCCGGTGGTCAGCAGCACCGGATACGCGTCGTCGGGTTCCTCGGCGGCGGCCCGGTACGTCACCGGCGTGAACCGCGCCCGGCCGTCCTCGGTCGCGAAACGGTCGAGGAAGAGGCGGGGGGTGCCGGGATGGACGGTGGACGGTGGTTCGTCGTGCGCCTGGTCGTCCGGGTGCACGTCCAGGGAGGCGTCCTCACCGTCATCCGCACCGGCGGGCGCCGGGCACGGCCAGAACACGCCGTTCTCCTCCGCCAGCCTCCGGTAGGTGATCCCCGAGTAGTCCGCCGGGCCGCCCGCACTGGCGCGGCGGAGTTCGTCGAAGACCTCCTCAGGGTCCGTGGGGAAGCCCTTCTCCACGCCCAGCCTGGCGGCGAGTTCGTGCAGGACCTCCAGGTCGCTGCGGACCTCGGGCGGCGGGGTCAGCGCGCGGCGGCGCAGCAGGACCCGGCCCTCCAGGCTGGTCGTCGTGCCCGTCTCCTCCGCCCACTGCGTGACCGGCAGCACGACGTCCGCCAGCTGCGCCGTCTCCGAGAGGACCACGTCGCACACCGCCAGGAAGTCCAGCGAGCGCAGCCGGTCCTCGATGTGTGCGGCGCGCGGCGCCGACACCACCGGGTTGGAGCCCATCAGCAGCAGGGTGCGGATGTCCGTGCCCAGCGCGTCGAGGAGTTCGTACGCGCTCCGCCCGGGGCCGGGCAGCGTGTCCGGGTCCACCCCCCACACCTGGGCCACGTGCCGCCGGGCCGCCGGGTCCGTCAGCTTGCGGTAGCCGGGCAGCTGGTCGGCCTTCTGACCGTGTTCGCGGCCGCCCTGCCCGTTGCCCTGGCCGGTCAGGCAGCCGTAGCCGGACAGCGGGCGGCCCGCGCGGCCGGTCGCCAGGCACAGGTTGATCCACGCGCCCACCGTGTCCGTGCCCTTGGACTGCTGCTCGGGCCCGCGCGCGGTCAGCACCATCGCGGCCTCCGGCGCGCAGAACAGCCGCACCGCCTCCCGGAGCTCGGGAACGGACACCCCCGTGATCCGCTCCACGTACTCCGGCCAGTGCTCCATCGCCGCGGCCTGCGTCTCCTCCCAGCCGCTGGTGCGCTCCTGGATGTACGCCTCGTCCGCGCGCCCCTCGGCGACGATCAGGTGCAGCAGCCCCAACGCCAGCGCCAGGTCCGTCCCGGGCCGTGGCGCCAGATGCAGGTCCGCCTGCTCGGCGGTCCGCGTGCGGCGCGGGTCGACGACGATCAACGTGCCGTCGTTCTCCTTCAGCTCCGTCAGATACCGCAGCGCGGGCGGCATCGTCTCCGCGAGGTTGGAACCGACCAGGATCACGCACCCGGTGCGTGGAATGTCCTCCAGCGGGAACGGCAGCCCGCGATCGAGGCCGAACGCCCGCACACCCGCGGCCGCCGCCGACGACATGCAGAACCGGCCGTTGTAGTCGATCTGCGAGGTGGCGAGGACCACCCGGGCGAACTTCCCGAGTGCGTAGGCCTTCTCGTTCGTCAGACCGCCCCCGCCGAACACCCCGAGCGCGTCGGGGCCGTGCTCCGTGCGCGCCCGGGAGAGCTCCCGGGCGACACGGTCCAGGGCCTCGTCCCAGGTGGCCGGCGTGAGAACACCCCCGGAGCGCACCAACGGCGAGGTCAGCCGCACTCCCGAGGACAGCAGCGCGGGCGCCGTCCGGCCCTTGCCGCACAGTGCGCCCCGGTTCACCGTGAAGTCCGTACGTTCGGTCACCTCGACGCCCCCCTCCGGCGAGGGCGACAGGTTCATCCCGCACTGCAGGGCGCAGTACGGGCAGTGGGTGGGCGTCGAGGTGGTCTGCATGCAGCTCAGCGTGCTTCGCCGGTGTTACATGCCGTGGCCGCTCCCTGTTACACGGCCGGGACGGTGACCTCCCCGCGCAGAGCGAGGCAGCGTGAGGTCACCGGTGCTACTGCCGGTTCAGCGAGCGCGTGACGCCCGCCGCGATCGTCGTCGCCAGCACCCAGCCGGTGGCGATCAGCAGATACGACAGCCACTGGTACCAGCCGCGCGGCGCGTACGCCCCCTCCTGCCCGAAGTCGATGATCGGCAGCAGCAGGTCCAGGGTGTAGAAGAGCGGGTTGAACCCGGGCGCCTCGGAGGGCTTCAGCGCGGGCGGGTGGTGGAGCGCGAAGGCGAGCGTGCCGGTGCACAGCAGCAACAGCAGCCAGCCCGCGGCCCGCATCGGGCGGAAGCCGTAGCCGACCGCCGCGTCCTGCACATGGCCCCACAGCCGGGCGTACCGCGGCAGGGTACGGCGGCGTCGGCGGAGCTTTGCCAACTGGACGGTGCGCGCCGCGGCGTCGTCGCCCGTCGTGCGGTACGCCATGGTCAACTGCTCGTAGGAGTAAGGGAGGTAGCCCTCCGTGTCGCGCTCCAGCAGCGGGAGCCGCTGCTCGGCGGGGAGGTGCGGGGTCAGGACGCGGTAGCTGAGCCCGTCGGTCCGGACACGCTCGGGCCAGACCTGGGGCGGCACGTGCAGGAGGTCCACCTGGGTGCGGCGCAGGTTGACGGCGCCCTCGATGGGTGCCGCGTCGCGCAGCCACAATTCGCCGATGACGCAGCTGCTGGCGCGCAGGGCCTGTCCGTCCGGGTGGGACAGGCGGGCGTGCGCGAGGTTGAGCTGGTGGGGAATCCTGGCGCCACGCAGGTTGACCCGCCCGTGGGTGCGAAGCCGCATCCCCCGCAGATCGGTGCCGACCGAGAGGGTCTCGGCGTCCAGAGCGGTACCGCCGGGGCTCTGCAGCACGGCGTCGTCGAGGTTCACCTGCCCACCGACGGTGGTTCCCTTCAGCCGGACCTCGCCGTTGGCGACGAGCCTTACGGCCCACACGTCCGTGCCCACCTCCGCGTGGTTGAGCTGGAGGACGGGTTCCTCGGGGACCTGGTCGAGGATGCCGAGCCGCGCCTCGTTGGCGAAGAACGCCCCGGCGATCCTCGCCCCCGCGAGCCGTACCGGACCGGAGATGCGGCAGCAGGTGATCCGCAGCACCCCGCCGACTCGGAGCGCGCCCGCGGTGAGCCCGGGAAGGACCGAGTCGGTCAGCACCAGGGCGGGGATCTGCGCCCCGTACAGATTCGGGACCGCGTCGAAGTGACAGTGCCGCAGCCGGACGGGGTGTTCCACCGTCCCGTACATGAGGTGCAGTACCCCGGTGATGCGCGCACCCCACAGCTTCAGCCCGGCGATCTCCCCGCCCCGGGCCGGCCCGTCCAGCAGCAACGCCCGCAGCACCTCGGCCCGTACGGTGCGCTCGGGACCCCAGGACGCGCCCGCCGTGGGTTCCTCGTCGGGGCTCTCGCGGAAGTCGACGCCCTCACCGAGCGGGAAGGCATCCCGGACGCGGCGCTCGGCTGCCGTCAGGTCCGTGATCTCCACCCTCAGCCCCGCCCCGCCGCCAGCGCCTTCGCGACCCCCTGTTCCTTGGGGCCGAGGAACCGCGGGTCCGGGTGGAACAGCGCGTCCAGGGCCGCCTTGCCCGCCGCGAAGATCTCCCGGGTGCCGCCGTAGTACCAGGTCACGTCGTGCTTGTCGTCGACTCCGACGCCGTACGACGTCACGCCCGCCGCCTGGCACAGGGCGACCGCGCGCCGGATGTGGAAACCCTGGCTGATCAGGACCGCCCGGTCGACGTCGAAGATCCTCTTCGCCCGGACGCAGGAATCCCAGGTGTCGAACCCCGCGTAGTCGCGCACGATCCGCTCGCCCGGCACGCCGTGCTTCGTCAGGTAGTCGCGCATCGCGTCCGGTTCGTCGTAGTCCTTGCGGCTGTTGTCGCCGGTGACCAGGACGACCTCGACCCGGCCCGCCCGGTACAGATGCGCCGCCGCGTCCAGCCGGTGGGCGAGGTACGGCGACGGCTCGCCGTCCCACAGGCCCGCGCCGAAGACCACGGCGACCTCCGTGCGCGGCACGTCCGCGGTCGTGCGGAGCCGGCCGCCCGTGCTCAGGAACATCCACGTCGCCGGCAGCAGCGCCAGCACGCACAGCAGCACCAGGCCCTGCACGGCACGCCGCTGCCCGGCACGCGTGCGCGGCAGCTTCGGTCCCCGGATCCTCAGGCGCGGCAGGCCCATCGAAACGCGTCCCCCCAGGTCGGTCGCTCCACCACTGTCGCCAGTGGGGACGCAGCGTACGGTGATGCGGTTCGCGCGGGACACGAGGGGTGTCCCATGCGGCCGGCCTCCGCGCCGAGGGGCGCGCGAAGGAAACCCCGCGCCTCCTCACACCTCCTGCCCCCGTAGCGTGAAACCCCGGAAAACAACCCGGTCATGGTCACGCAACGGCGCGGCAACCTCCTGCCGCCAGGATCGGTCCATGACGGCGTCGACCCCTCCTCGCGACGAGTCCCACCTCCGCCCCGGCGGCCAGCCGCTCCGTGGCGCCCACCTCGACAGTACGGCGCAACTCATGAACCGGATCACCAGCCAGCTCGGCAGCCAGCTCAGCCTGGTCTCCCTCGACGGCACCCGGCGCCCGGCCCCGCCCGCGCTCGTCCTCGTGGCACACGGCAGCCGTGACCCGCGCGCCCTGTCGACCGTGCGCACCCTGGTCGAACGCGTCCGCGAACTGCGCCCGCACCTGCCCGTCCACCTCGGCCACATCGAGCTGAACGAGCCCCTGCTGCCCGACACCCTCGCGGCCCTCGGCGACGCCCGCGCCGTCCTCGTACCGCTGCTCCTCAGCCGCGGCCACCACGTCAAGCGGGACATCCCCGAAGCCGCCGCCGCGGCGCGGGCGGACGCGCACGTGGCCGCGCCGCTCGGCCCGCACCCCCTCCTCGTGGAGACCCTCCACGCCCGTCTGGTCGAGGCCGGCTGGCCGACGACGCTCAGCGACGCCCAGCGCCGGGCGAGCGCCGTCGTGCTCGCCGCCGCCGGTTCCCGCGACCCCGACTCCGCCGTCGACACCCGCCGCACCGCGCAGCTCCTCGGCGAACGCCTCGGCGTCCCCGTCGTCCCCGCCTACGCCTCCGCCGCCGCGCCCACCGTGTCCGAGGCGGTGCGCGCACTCACCGCCCGCGGCCGCCACCGGATCGCCGTCGCCTCCTACTTCGCCGCGCCCGGCCGCTTCGCCACCGAGTGCGCCGAGGCCGCCCCGTGGATCGCCGCGGCCCCGCTCGGCGCCCATCCGGCGATGGCCCGCCTCGTGCTGCACCGCTACGACCAGGCACTCGCGGCCGCCGAGCCGGCCGACGAACGCGCGCTGGCCTCGGCCTGAACCCTCTTTTCTGGCTCGTTCGCGTCCGGGGCGCTTGAGCGGGTGTCGAGACCGCGAGCGTGCTCAGCGCTTCGCGCCGCCCCCTTTTTTTGGCTCGTTCGCCTCCGGGGCGCTTGAGCCGGTGTCGAGACCACGACCGTGCTCAGCGCTTCGCGCCTCCGCGCTCCCCCACGCTCGGCTTCGCTCGCGCGGGGGACCCCCATGCACTCTCGACACCGGCGCGCCCCTTCGGCTCACTCGCGCGGCCCCCCGGTGCCGCCCCCCGGCGCCGACGCGACCGCGAAACAGCACCGCCGCATACGGACGCCCACATCCCGATTGTCATCCGCTGCGTTTACTGTCGGGTCATGGACGGCACTGCACCGAAGGCATTCGAGACTTCCGCGCGGTACGAGAACGGCTCGGCCGGCTCGGCGTACGACGCGGCGGCTGTCGAGCGCTGGGCGCCCGAGCCCGACAAGCGCCCGGGCCGCACCGCCTTCCAGCGAGACCGCGCCCGGGTGCTGCATTCGGCCGCGCTGCGCCGTCTGGCGGGCAAGACCCAGGTGGTCACGCCGGGCACCCGGAGTGAGGCCTGGGACGCCAGCCCCCGCACCCGTCTCACCCACTCGCTGGAATGCGCCCAGGTCGGCCGTGAGCTGGGTGCCGCCCTCGGCTGCGACCCCGACCTGGTCGAGGCGGCCTGTCTCTCCCACGACCTCGGCCACCCACCCTTCGGGCACAACGGCGAACAGGCGCTGAACGAGTTCGCGGAGGACTGCGGCGGATTCGAGGGCAACGCCCAGTCCCTGCGCCTGCTCGCCCGTATCGAGCCCAAGCGGTTCGTACGGACCGTCGACGGCGGCGAACTCGTCAGCGTGGGCCTGAACCTCACCCGTGCCGTCCTTGACGCCGCCACCAAGTACCCCTGGCCGCGCGGCGCCCACCCCACCGACCCCGACTCGCGAAAGTTCGGCGTCTACGAGGACGACCGCCCCGTCTTCGACTGGGTCCGCAAGGGCACCCCGGGCCACCGCACCTGCTTCGAGGCCCAGGTCATGGACTGGTCCGACGACGTGGCCTACTCGGTGCACGACTTCGAGGACGGGCTGCACGCCGGCCACATCGACCCGGGCTGCCTGCACGCCGAGCCCGAGCGGCAGGCGGTCTTCGACGTAGCCCGCGGGCGGTACGTGCCCGCGCAGACCGACCCCGGCGAGCTGGCCGAGGCCCTCGACCGGCTCCTCGCCCAGGAGTGGTGGCCACGCGGCTACGACGGCTCCGCGGTCGCCCAGGCCCGGCTGAAGGATGCCACCAGCCAGCTCATCGGCCGATTCTGCCTGGCCGCGGAGGGCGCGACCCGGGGGGCGTACGGCAGCGGGCGCCTCACGCGGTACGCCGCCGAACTCGTCGTACCGGCCGGCACCCGCATGGAGTGCGCGGTCCTCAAGGCGGTCGCCGACCGGTACGTGATGCAGCGCGCCGAACAGGAGCGGATCCGTGCCGACCAGCGCGTCGTGGTCGCCGAGCTGGCCGAGGCGCTCACCGCCCGCGCGCCCGAGGGACTCGATCCCCAGTTCCGGGCGCTGTTCCACGAGGCGGACGACGACCGAGCCCGCAAACGGGTGATCGTCGACCAGATCGCCTCGCTCACGGACACATCGGCGCGCTCCCTGCACGCACGGCTGACGGGGCGCACATGACCTGGACGTGGCCGGGCGTGGCCTGATCGGGGCACTCCCTCTTCCCGCTTCACGCTCCGTGCGGGAGGCTCGCATGTGGCGACACCGTTACGAGGAGGCATCAAGTGGTCGACGCGGATCAGACATTCGTCATCGTCGGGGGAGGTCTCGCCGGCGCGAAGGCGGCCGAGACGCTCCGCGCGGAGGGGTTCACCGGCCGCGTGATACTGATCTGCGACGAACGCGACCACCCATATGAGCGGCCTCCCCTCTCCAAGGGCTATCTCCTCGGCAAGGAGGAACGCGACAGCGTCTTCGTCCACGAGCCCGCCTGGTACGCGCAGAACGACATCGAGCTGCACCTCGGCCAGACCGTCGACGCCATCGACCGCGAGGCCAGGACGGTCCGCTTCGGCGACGACGGCACGCTCGTCCACTACGACAAGCTGCTGCTCGCGACCGGCGCCGAGCCCCGCCGCCTCGACATCCCGGGCACCGACCTCGCCGGCGTCCACCATCTGCGCCGCCTCGCCCACGCCGAGCGCCTCAAGGGCGTCCTCACCACGCTCGGCCGGGACAACGGCCACCTCGTGATCGCGGGCGCCGGCTGGATCGGCCTGGAGGTCGCGGCGGCGGCCCGCGAGTACGGCGCAGAAGTCACCGTCGTCGAACCCGAGCCGACGCCGCTGCACGGAGTCCTCGGCCCCGAGCTGGGCAACCTCTTCGCCGAGCTGCACCGCGAGCACGGTGTCCGCTTCCGCTTCGGCGTGCGGCTCACCGAGATCGTCGGCCAGGACGGCATGGTGCTGGCCGCCCGCACCGACGACGGCGAGGAGCACCCCGCGCACGACGTGCTCGCCGCGATCGGCGCGGCACCGCGGGTCGCCCTCGCGGAGGCAGCGGGGCTGGAGCTGGCGGACCGTGCGCACGGGGGCGGCATCGCGGTCGACGCGCGGCTGTGCACGTCCGATCCCGACATCTACGCCGCCGGGGACGTGGCGTCCTTCCGGCATGAGCTGTTCGACACCCGCCTGCGCGTCGAGCACTGGGCCAACGCCCTCAACGGCGGTCCCGCGGCCGCCCGGGCCATGCTCGGCAGGGACATCACCTACGACCGTGTGCCCTACTTCTTCTCCGATCAGTACGACCTCGGGATGGAGTACAGCGGATGGGCGCCTCCGGGGTCGTACGACGAGGTCGTGATCCGGGGGGACGCCGGGAAGCGGCACTTCATCGCCTTCTGGCTGAGGGAGGGGCGCGTGCTGGCCGGGATGAACGTGAACGTGTGGGACGTCACAGACCGGATCCAGGACCTGATCCGAGCACGGACGGTCGTGGACCAGGAGGCCTTGGCGGACCCGGGGGTGCCCCTGGAGAGCCTGGTCTCATGACCCGACGGGCGCCGTCCGCTGTCACAGCACCCCCGTAGAATCACCTCGTGGCAGGACGGATCAACGACGAGGACGTGAAGGCGGTACGGGACGCGGTCCCGATCGACGCCGTCGTGTCCGAGTACCTCCAGCTGCGCAACGCGGGCGGCGGCAACCTCAAGGGTCTGTGCCCGTTCCACGACGAGAAGTCCCCGTCCTTCCAGGTCAGCCCGAGCAAGGGCCTGTTCCACTGCTTCGGCTGCCAGGAAGGCGGCGACACCATCACGTTCGTGATGAAGGTCGACCACCTCTCGTTCTCCGAGGCGGTCGAGCGTCTCGCCGCCCGGTCGGGCATCACGCTGCGGTACGAGGAGGGCGGGTACAACCCGACCCACCAGCGTGGCGAGCGCATCCGCCTCGTGGAGGCCCACAAGCTGGCCGCCGAGTGGTATGCCGAGCAGCTCGACTCCGGTCCCGAGGCCGACACGGGGCGGAAGTTCCTGGCCGAGCGAGGCTTCGACCAGGCAGCCGCGGTCCACTTCGGCGTCGGCTACAGCCCCCAGGGCTGGGACCATCTCACCCGCTATCTGCGGGGCAAGGGCTTCAGCGACAAGGAACTGCTCCTGTCCGGCCTCTCCCAGGAGGGCCGTCGCGGCCCCATCGACCGCTTCCGCGGCCGGCTGATGTGGCCGATCCGGGACATCGGCGGGGACGTCGTGGGCTTCGGCGCCAGGAAGCTGTACGACGCGGACAACGGTCCGAAGTACCTGAACACCCCCGACACGGCGATCTACAAGAAGTCGCAGGTCCTCTACGGCATCGACCTGGCCAAGAAGGAGATCGCGAAGACGAGCCGGGCGGTGGTGGTCGAGGGGTACACGGACGTCATGGCCTGCCATCTCGCGGGGGTCACCACCGCCATCGCGACCTGCGGTACGGCCTTCGGCGGGGAACACATCAAGATCCTCCGTCGCCTGCTGATGGACAACGGCAGCGCTCGCGTCATCTTCACCTTCGACGGCGACGCGGCAGGCCAGAAGGCGGCCCTGCGCGCCTTCGAGGACGACCAGAAGTTCGCCGCCGAGACGTACATCGCGATCGCGCCGGACGGGATGGACCCCTGCGAGCTGCGCCTGGCGAAGGGTGACGAGGCCGTCTCCGACCTGGCCGAACCCCGCACGCCGCTCTTCGAGTTCGCGCTCCGCCAGATCGTGAGCCGCTACGACCTGGAAACCCCGGCCGGCCGCGCCGCCGCGCTGGACGAGGCCGCGCCGGTCGTCGCCCGCATCAAGAACAGCGGTGCCCAGCATGAGGTCGCGGTCCAGCTCGCGGGCATGCTGGGCATCCTCGACACCCAGTTCGTGGTCAAACGGGTGGCGCAGCTGGCCCGTTGGGCACGCGACCGCGGTGGCAGGGGACCGGCGCCGACCGGTCAGCGCCCCCAGCAGCCCTACCAGGCGGCTCCCCGTCCGACGGTCTCCGGTCCGGCACTGAACCTCCGCAACCCGGTCTATGCCACCGAGCGCGAGCTGCTCAAACTCGCCCTCCAGCATCCGGAGTTGGTCTCTCCCGCTTTCGACGCGTACGGGGTCGACGAGTTCACCGCGGCGCCGTACGCGGCCGTCCGCCAGGCGATCCTTGAGGCGGGCGGCGCGGAGTACGGAGCGCAGGACCCGCAGGAATACCTGATCCGCGTCCGTGAGGCGGCCCCGGACGACACGGTCCGCGCCATGGTCACGGAGCTGGCGGTCGAGGCGATCATGCTCCGCAAGGAGGTGGACGACACCTACGCGGGCGCCCAACTGGTCACGGTCCGCCGCCGCGCGGTCGAACGCCGCGTCCGCGACGTCCAGAGCACCCTGACCCGCCTGGGCCCCCACGCGGATCCGGCCCACCTGTCCGCCGTGCAGAACGAGCTGTGGGTGCTGCAGCAGTACGACCAGGCGCTGCGGGAACGCGGGGCGGCGGCGCTGTGAGCGCCGCCGCGGAACGGTAGGCATCCGGGGGCGCTTCGGGCGGCCTGATCCCGAAGTGGTTCAGCACCGCCCGCTGTCCTGCGGCCAGAGTGCGCAGCACTCTTCGGTGGCGCGCGTTCGCCTCCAACAGGGTCCGAATGACCTCGGCATCGGAGCGCCGGTGGTCGTGCAGCGCCCCGCTCTCGATGTCCGTGGACGCCGCGAGATGCCGTGTCCCTGCCTGCTGTCACTCGACGTGGTGGACCAGCGCCTCCACAGCCTCCACGCGCCGCCGCAGTTCCTCGATCGCGCGCATGCTCCCCATCCCCGTCCGAGTCGGTGCGATGGTCAAACGAACTGAGTGACCACCCGGTCACGCACCGGACTCAAAAAGTGGACGCACGCCCCTCGTGGCAGCGATGTGTCGTACCCCACACTGGGTTGCGGTGCCTGAGTCCTCGGAGCGCGGCCGACCCGCCCACGGCGGGTCCGACACCCCCGCGGTTCCGCTCAATGACTACGGGATGGCCGGCGGGCGGACCACCGGCCACATCCCCGACGTTCCGCTGCCGCATGCCTCAGCAGCGACATTCCTGGAGGTCGCTCCCGTGCAGACCCAGACCCTCACACAGACCGATGTCCGTGGCGACGCGCCGGACGCGGAGACCGACGTCCTCGCGGCGGTGCCCCCGCAGAGCCGGCTCGCGCACCATCCCGAGACGGAAGCCGAGCCGCAGGACCCGCCCGAGCTCGACGAGCCGCCCGCCGGCGAGGCCACCGAGGCGGCGGAGCCCGTCGAACCCCTCCGGGCCCGGGTCGACACCAGCGGCCCCTCCTCGGACCTGTTCCGCCAGTACCTGCGCGAGATCGGCCGCATCCCCCTGCTCACGGCCGCCGAGGAGGTCGAACTCGCCCGCCGCGTCGAAGCCGGCCTGTTCGCCGAGGCGAAGCTCGGCAGCACTCCCGACCTGGACACCCGACTCGCCCTGGACCTCGACAGGCTGGTGGTCATGGGCCGGATGGCCAAGCGCCGGCTCATCGAGGCCAACCTGCGGCTCGTCGTCTCCGTCGCCAAGCGGTACGTCGGCCGCGGACTGACCATGCTCGACCTCGTCCAGGAGGGCAACCTCGGTCTGATCAGGGCCGTCGAGAAGTTCGACTACGCCCGCGGGTACAAGTTCTCGACGTATGCGACCTGGTGGATCCGGCAGGCCATGTCCCGCGCCCTGGCCGACCAGGCCCGCACCATCCGCGTCCCGGTCCACGTCGTCGAACTCATCAACCGCGTCGTCCGCGTCCAGCGCCGCATGCTCCAGGAACGCGGCTACGAACCGACGCCGGAAGAGGTCGCCGCCCACCTGGAGCTGCCCAGCGAGCGGGTCAGCGAAGTACTGCGGCTCGCGCAGGAACCCGTCTCGCTGCACGCCCCCGTCGGCGAGGAGGACGACGTGGCCCTCGGCGACCTCATCGAGGACGGCGACGCCACGAGCCCGGTCGAGTCCGCCGCTTTCCTGCTGCTCAAGGAGCATCTGGAGGCGGTACTGTCCACCCTCGGCGAACGGGAGCGGAAGGTCGTACAGCTGCGCTACGGGCTGGTGGACGGCCGGCCGCGCACGCTGGAGGAGATAGGCCGCATCTTCGGCGTGACCCGTGAGCGGATCCGCCAGATCGAGTCGAAGACCCTCAACAAGCTGCGGGACCACGCCTTCGCCGACCAGTTGAGGGGTTACCTGGACTGACAGGGGGCCGCTCGCAGCGAGCGGCCCCCAGGGGCTCAGTCGACCTCCGCCACCGCCTGGGCGAACTGCGCCTTGTACAGCCGCGCATAGGCCCCGTCGGCGGCCAGCAGCTCGGTGTGCGAGCCCTTCTCGACGATGGACCCGTTCTCCATCACAAGGATCGTGTCCGCGTCCCGGATCGTCGACAGCCGGTGCGCGATGACGAAGGACGTCCGTCCGTGCGCCAGTTTCGCCATCGCCTTCTGGATCAGGACCTCCGTCCGGGTGTCCACCGAGCTCGTCGCCTCGTCCAGCACCAGGATCACCGGGTCGGACAGGAACGCCCGCGCGATCGTGATGAGCTGCTTCTCACCCGCGCTGACCCCCGTGCCCTCGTCGTCGATCACCGTGTCGTAGCCGTCCGGCAGCGTACGGATGAACCGGTCCGCGTGCGCCGCCCGCGCCGCCTCCTCGATCTCCCCGCGCGTGACCTCACGCGCGGCGCCGTACGCGATGTTCTCCGCGATCGTGCCTCCGAACAGCCAGGTGTCCTGGAGCACCATGCCGATCGCAGCGCGCAGTTCGTCCCGTGACATCTTCGCGACGTCGACCCCGTCGAGGGTGATCCGCCCGCCGGTGACCTCGTAGAACCGCATCAGCAGATTCACGAGGGTCGTCTTCCCGGCGCCCGTCGGGCCGACGATCGCGACCGTGTGCCCCGGCTCCACCTTGAGCGACAGGTCCTCGATGAGCGGCTTCTCGGGGTCGTAACGGAACGACACGTGCTCCAGCGCGACCCGTCCGCGCAGTTCCTCGGGCCGCAGCCCCCGCTCGGGGTCCGTCTCCTGCTCGTCGGCGTCCAGCAGGTCGAAGACGCGCTCCGCCGAAGCGACGCCCGACTGCACGAGGTTCGCCATCGACGCGACCTGCGTCAGCGGCATCGAGAACTGCCGGGAGTACTGGATGAAGGCCTGCACGTCGCCGATGGACAGAGTGCCGGACGCGACCCTGAGACCACCGACCACGGCCACCAGCACATAGTTCAGGTTCGACACGAACATCATCAGCGGCTGCATCACACCGCTGTTGAACTGCGCCTTGAACCCGGCCTCGTACAGCTTCTCGTTCTGCTCGGCGAACTGCCGCGCCGACTCGTCCTGCCGGCCGAACACCTTCACCAGGGTGTGCCCGGTGTACATCTCCTCGATGTGCGCGTTCAGCTTGCCCGTGGTGCGCCACTGCTGCACGAAGTGCGGCTGCGAGCGCTTCCCGATCCGCGTGGCCACGACGAAGGAGAGCGGTACGGTCACCAGCGCGACCAGCGCCAGCAGCCACGACACCCAGAACATCACTGCCAGCACGCCCACGATGGTGAGCAGGGAGTTGATGAGCTGGCCCATCGACTGCTGCAGCGTCTGCCCTATGTTGTCGATGTCGTTGGTCGCGCGGCTGAGCACCTCACCGCGCTGCCGCTTGTCGAAGTAGGACAGCGGAAGCCGCGACAGCTTCGCCTGCACGTCCTCGCGCATGCGGTAGACGGTCTTGTTGATGGCCCGGTTGGAGAGCCGGGTGGACACCGCCATCAGCAGACCGGCCACCAGGAACGTACACAGCGCGAGCAGCAGGACGTTCCCCACGGCACCGAAGTCGATGCCCTTGCCCGGGGTGAAGTCCGTGCCGGAGAGCATGTCGGCGGTGCCGCCCTCGCCCCGCTTCCGCATGGACTCCAGCACCTGCTCCTTGGTCACCCCCGACGGCATCCCGCGGCCGATGATCCCGGCGAAGACGAGGTCGGTCGCCTTGCCGAGGATCTTCGGTCCGATCACCGACAGGCCGACGCTGAGCACACCGCAGACCAACATCGCGGTCATGGTGGTGCGTTCGGGCTTGAACTGGGCCAGGAGCCGCCTTCCGGACCCCTTGAAGTCCATCGAGCGCTGGTCGGGGCCGCTCCCGGCCATCATGCGTCCCATGGGCCCGGCCATCAGGCGGCCTCCGCTTCCGTGAGCTGGGAGAGAACGATCTCCCGGTAGGTCTCGTTGCTCGCCATCAGCTCGTGGTGGCGGCCGGTGCCGACGACCCGGCCCTCGTCCAGGACCACGATCCGGTCGGCGTCCCGGATGGTCGCCACGCGCTGGGCGACGATCACCACGGTCGCCTCGGCGGTCTCCCGTGCGAGCGCCGTGCGCAGGGCCGCGTCGGTCGCGTAGTCGAGCGCGGAGAAGGAGTCGTCGAAGAGGTAGATCTCCGGGCGCTGGACGAGGGTGCGGGCGATGGCGAGGCGCTGCCGCTGGCCGCCCGAGACATTCGTGCCGCCCTGCGCGATGGGGGAGTCGAGGCCGTTCTCCAGCTTCGACACGAACTCCTTGGCCTGCGCCACCTCCAGCGCGTGCCACAGCTCCTCGTCGGTCGCGTCCGGATTGCCGTAGCGCAGGTTGGTGGCGACCGTGCCCCCGAACAGGTACGGCTTCTGCGGGACGAGCCCGACCGTCTTCGCCAGCAGCGCCGGGTCGATCTCCTGGACGTTCACGCCGTCCACGAGCACCGCCCCCTCGGTGACGTCGAAGAGGCGGGGGATCAGCCCGAGCAGGGTCGACTTGCCGCTGCCGGTGGACCCGATGACGGCCGTGATCTCGCCGGGCCGCGCCACCAGGCCGATGGCCTTGAGGACCGGCTCCTCGGCACCCGGATAGCGGAAGCCGGCGTCGCGGATCTCCAGGTGCCCGTGGCGCCGCAGTTCGACCACGGGCGCGGTGGGCGGCACGACGCTCGACTCGGTGCCGAGCACCTCCTGGATGCGCTCGGCGCACACCTCGGCGCGCGGCACCATCATGAACATGAAGGTGGCCATCATCACGGACATGACGATCTGCATGAGGTAGGCGAGGAACGCCGTCAGGTCGCCGATCTGCATGCCGCCGCTGTCGATGCGATGCGCGCCGAACCAGACCACCGCGATCGACGAGAGGTTCACCACCGTCATCACCAGGGGGAACATCAGCGCCAGTGTGCGGCCGGTGTTCAGGGACACCTCGGTGAGGTCGGTGTTGGCGCCCCGGAAACGGTCCTTCTCGTAGCCGTCGCGCACGAAGGCGCGGATCACCCGGTTGCCGGAGATCTGCTCGCGCAGCACCCGGTTGACCGTGTCGAGGCGGACCTGCATGGTGCGGAACAGCGGCCGCAGCCGGCGCACGATCAGCGTCACGGAGATGCCGAGGACGGGCACCACGGCGACCAGGACGCCGGACAGCGGCACGTCCAGTCCGAGCGCCAGGACGATGCCGCCCACGCACATGATCGGCGCCGACACCATCAGGGTGAACGTCATCAGGGCGAGCATCTGCACCTGCTGCACGTCGTTCGTGGTGCGGGTGATCAGCGTCGGTGCCCCGAAGTGGCCCACCTCACGCGAGGAGAAGGACTGAACGCGGTCGAAGACGGCCGCCCGGACGTCCCGCCCGACGGCCGACGCCGTACGGGCGCCGAAGTAGACGGCGCCCATGTTGCACACGACCTGGCCGAGGGAGACCCCGATCATCAGGCCGCCGAAGGACAGGATGTAACCCGTGTCCCCCTTCACGACACCGTTGTCGATGATGTGCGCGTTGAGGGTGGGCAGATAGAGCGTGGCGCAGGTCTGCAGGAACTGCAGCAGCACCAGCAGGGCGATGGGTTTCCTGTACGGGCGCAGGTGGGCCCTCAGAAGTCGTATGAGCACGCGAGATCTCTCGGAGTCGTCGACGGACGGCATGGCGGTCGGTGATGCACCACCCCCTATCGTCGAACACTCCCCCCGCGTTACCTCAACCGATTAAGCCAACGGCGGGCCGGGTATTGACTCGGATTCAGCCTCGGGGCGTAGGCCGACAGGGGACGGGGGCAGATGTCGTGGGGGATGGGTGAGATGTCGTATCGGACGCGCCCGCACGTGTACGACGTCATGTGCGCCGTACGACGGAGCGTGCGCCTTACGAGCGGAAGGCCCCCGGATGCGTCTGCTCGCGTACCGACACGTACTGCTGGCGTACGGCCTGGCCCACCGCCAGGTCGTCGCCCGGATCCAGGACCTGGGCGACCGCACCCTGCCAGGCGGGCGGGGTGCGTGGGTCGAGTGTGCCCTGCGACACCCCGAGGGACCAGGCCGCCTGCCGGGCCGCGCCGATGGCCGCGTAGTCGGCGGGCTGCGGCACCACGACCTGGACGCCGAACAGCGCGGGCGCCGCCGCCTGCACGGCGGGCAGCTCCGCGGCGGCGCCGAGCAGGAAGACCCGCCGTACGTCCACCCCGCGGCCGCGCAGCACGTCCAGCGCGTCCGCGAGCCCGCACAGCATGCCCTCGAACGCGGCGCGCGCCACGTGTTCGGGCCGCATCGACTCACGCCGCAGCCCGGCCAGGGTGCCCGCGGTGTGCGGCAGGTTGGGGGTCCGCTCGCCCTCCAGATAGGGCAGGAGCACAAGCCCGTGGGAGCCGGGTGTCGACTTCATGGCGAGCTCGGACAGGGCCTCCAGATCGGGCACGCCGAGGAGTTCGGCGGCGCCGCGCAGGGTGCGCACGGCGTTGAGCGTGGTCACCACCGGCAGATGCATGCCCGTCGCGTCGGCCAGCGAGGTGATCATCCCGCTCGAGTCGACGAGCGCCTCCGGGTGCACGGCCATCACGGACCCCGAGGCGCCGAGCGAGACGACCGCGTCGCCGAGCCCGATGCCCAGGCCCAGGGCGGCGGACATGGTCTCGCCGGTGCCGGCGGAGATCAGCAGCCCCTCCGGGGTCGTGCCCGCCGCCTCCGAGGGACCCAGCACCTCGGGGAGCATGGCCTGGTGCCCGAGCGCCAGCTCGACGAGGTCCGAGCGGTAGGCGCCGGTCGCCGCCGACCAGTACCCGGTCCCCGAGGCGCCGCCACGGTCCGTGGTCCTTCTCACGGGCCGCCCGAGCAACTGCCACACGAGCCAGTCGTGGGCCTGCAGCAGCAGGGCGGTGCGCCGCGCGTTGTCGGGTTCGGTCTTGGCGAGCCAGCGCAGCTTGGTCACGGGCTGCGCGGCCTGCGGTACGCACCCGACGGCCTCGGCCCAGGCCTGCCGTCCGCCGAGGGCGTCGATGAGGTCGGCCGCCGCGACCTGCGCACGCTTGTCGCCGCCGACCAGCGCGGGCCGCACGGTGGCGCCCTGGGAGTCGAGCGGGACCACCGCGTTCTGCTGCGCGGAGACGCCGATGGCCTGCACGCCCTCGAGGAGCCCACCGCCGGCCGCCTCCCCGAGGGACAGCAGCCAGGCCTGCGGATCGACGTCGGAGGGACGGCCTCCCCCACGCTCGGATCCGCTCGCGCGGGCGGTGCCCGCGGCCTCGGGGCTCTCCACCGGATGTGGTGCATATCCCTGCCTGAGCACGGCCCCCGTGTCCGTGTCACAGACGACGATGCGAGTGAAATCGGGCGAACTGTCCAACCCGGCGACTATCCCCATGGCGGAAATTCTGCCGTACGGAGGGCGGTGACCGTGCCGCGTCGGGAGCGTCGTACGACACGCCCGGCGCGGTGGAAGCCGGCCGCCCCGTCCGGGCCGTGCCGGCGGCCCCGGCGGTCAGGTGTTGCTGGTGCCCCAGTCGTCCCCGCCGCTGCCGTTCGCGTTCCGTTCACGCAGGGAGCGCACGCGGCCCGCGACCGAGGCGGGCATGCGGTCGCCGACCTTGTCGCTCACGGCGTGGAAGGCCTTGCCGGCGATCTCGCGTCCCTGCTGGGCGGCGGTCTCGGCGGTGTTGCGGACGGCGGGGTTCTGCGCGACCTGGCGGGCGGACTTCTTCAACTGCTCGTACCGTTCACGTCCGGCTCGCGTGCCCAGCACGTAGCCCAGAAGCAGCCCGGCGACGAACGTGAGCCGATAGCGCATGGCGGCCACCCTTCCCTTGCGTCTGCGTCGTCCCTTGCGTGGGCATCGTCGCGGGGAGTACCGATTGGCGAAGCACCCCCCTGCTTGCGCTAATGTATGTGTCGCAGCGAGCGCGCGCCCCCTGGCGGATACCCAGGTAGGTACGTTCGATGCAACGAGGCATTCCTCCGTAGCTCAATTGGCAGAGCAGCCGGCTGTTAACCGGCAGGTTACTGGTTCGAGTCCAGTCGGGGGAGCTCGGTCCTCCGTAGCTCAATTGGCAGAGCAGCCGGCTGTTAACCGGCAGGTTACTGGTTCGAGTCCAGTCGGGGGAGCACGCTGAACGAGGACCCCGCAGGGGTCCTTTTTCATGTGCGCAGGAACCGCTGTGCCCTCGGTGGAGTCCTCAAGGTCATGTGTAGCCGACCATCCGAGGCAGGAGATCGTATGAGCGGCTATGCTGCGGCAGACGGCGCGCACAAATGTGCGCGACGCGCCGCACCGGGGCGGTAGCTCAGCCGGTTAGAGCAGCGGACTCATAATCCGTCGGCCGTGGGTTCGAGTCCCACCCGCCCCACACTCACCTCTCCCAGGAGAACCGTTTCTACCTGCGGAAACGTAAGAACGGAGGGCACCACTCCAAGGTGGTGCCCTCCGTTCATCCGTTCAGACCAAGATCCAGTGGACACACAGTGGACGCAGGGGCGATTCAGTGGACAGAAGCGCCCTCACGCCGCCTTCCGGCGCCCTTTCGGAGCCCGGCGACCATGGCGGGGCGCCGCCGGAGGCAGGCCGGTCGGTAGGGCCCATGCCTCGACGGTCGGGGACTCGGAGCGGGCGACCGTGAAGCGCGTGAGCGAGAAGTCGGCTCGCTGCTCCTCGGGGTAGCGGTCGTTGAAGTTCTCCACACGCACCAGCTCCAGGTCGCTCGCGGAGCAGTGATCACGCACCCACTTCACCGTTGCATTGGCGGCGTCGTCCTGACCCCGGCCGGTCAGGGTGATCATGCCGAGGAGGTCGGAGTCTGGGTGGGTCTGCGCTCCGACGGCCCAGGTGCCACCTGACTGCCTGGCGCCGTGCGCGAAGAAGACGGCGATGTCGTTCTGCCAGGCTGCCTCGGGGATCGTCAGCGGGGTGCGCACCTGGAAGGGGACGTCGCGGGGGACGACGGCCATGACCGACTCTGCCTCGGCCCGCAGCATCTCGGGCAGCACGCTGGTGTACGTGTCGGAGGTGATCTGGCGCGAGGAGTGCCCCAGCTTCTCCTGGACTACCTTGATGTCGTGCCCGGCGAGCAGGGACAGGGTGGCGGCGAGGTGGCGCAGGTCGTGGAGGCGGACCGGCGGCAGGCCGGACTGCTCGACCAGGCGGGTGAAGCGTCGGGATATCCAGTCGGGGTGCAGCGCCTCGCCGTTCTCGTGCGTCCACACCCGGCCGCTCTCGGCGTAGGCGTCTCCCCACTCCTGGCGCTGCTTCTCCTGCTTCGTGCGAAAGGCGGCGAGGTTGTCCGCAGACTCCAGGCTCAGGGACAGGGTGCGAACGCTGTCGGCCTTCGGTGCTTCTCCGTAGAGTTCGTACGCCACCTCGACGATCTGCTGGGAGATCCGTAGCCACAGGGCATCGAGGCTGACCTCCGTCCAGGGCAGGGCGGCCATCTCGCCGCGGCGGGGGCCGAGGAAGATGAAGCTGTGCCACAGCTCGTAGAGCCAATCGTCCTTGACGAAGTCGAGGAATTGGCCGGTCAGCTCCGGTGTCCAGACCATGACCGGGCCGGGCTTTTCGCCGGTGCGCTTCCAGTGCTCGATGCGCTCGGGAGTCCAGACGAGCGGCTTGGGCCGAGTGACTGGCGGCAGCTCCACGAGCTGGGCCCAGTTCCTCTGGAAGAGCTGTTCGCGCTTGATGCCCCAGGACAGTGCCGAGCTGAGAGTGTCGTTGATGCGGTGCATCGTGGCTGGGGAGGTGAGCTTCCGTAGCCCCTTCTTGCCCTCGCGCAGCTCTGCGTTCGCGTCGAGAAATGCCCGGCGCGCGGCGCGGCGCTCCTCCTTCTTGGCATAGCCCGCCGTCTTCACCCAGGCCCGGTGCGCGGCGTCGCGCTTCTTCTGGAGTTCGTCGACACGCAGCCGGTGGAGGATCCGTTGGGCGTTCTCCTTCTCGATTGCGTCGTACATCTTGTCGAGGTGCCGAACCTTGAGGTCGCGGCACTTGATGTGCCCGAGATGAGGGAGGAGGTAGTTGTTGATGTGCTCCTCGTAGCCGTGGCGGGTCGTACGGGCAAGGGACCTTTTCGCCTTGATCCACCGCAGGAAGAAGTCGCCGCACTTCTCATCGGACAGCACGTCGCCGCCGGCCACGGCGGCGTCGTAGATCTCCCTGGCCTTCTTCTTCGCGTCTTCCAACTTGGCGAAGCCGCCGCGGCGTACCCGCTGGCGGGTGCCGCCCTCGGCTGGTTCGAGCTCGAAGTAGAAGTTCCAGGTGCCGTGCCCCTTGCCTAGCTTGGGGCACGTCGTGCCGATGGAGCCGATCTTGGGGTTGCCGTCGGCGTCGAGGACGGGGTTGCCCTTCTTGTCCTTGAGTGGTCCCTTGCACTGGCACCGCCTGTAGTAGCTCGGCTCGAACATCCGACACTGCTCCCTGTTGACTGTCGCTTGGATCACAGCCAGCCGTTGGTGTGCGTACGTGTCCGTACGTGGCTGGCGTGGTCTCTCTCGATCTTGCTGGGGGTGTCGGACAGCGTTGTAAAGTTGCTGACAAGTTGGCGCGGGGGAGATTGCGACCAACGAGATGACTGCTCAGGAAGCGGGCGGACAGGCTTCGGCCGGAGCGATGGGTCTGGAGGAGCTGCTGGCTCTTCCGGCCACGGTCAACGTGACAACTGCCGGGCGTGCTCTGGGAATCGGCCGAGACAAGGCGTACGAGCTGATCCGCAATGGGAAGTTCCCTGTTCGGACGCTCCCGCTAGGTGGCACAGTCCGGGTACCAACGGTGGAGCTGTGGAAGGTCCTCGGCATCGAGCAGCGCCGGGACGCGGGGGTGAGTACGTGATCGACGGAGGCGGCGCGTGATCTTGGGGTGTTTGTTGGGTTTCCAACAATGTGACCTATCTTCGGTAAACTAGTTCACTAAAGGGGGTCGGTAGGAGGGGCGAGGAGATGCCGAGGCTGTACGGCTTTGAGGACATGGCGTACCGGCGGGTGCGCGAGAGCGAGGCGGAGGGCATTCGTGCTGCCGCCTCGCGGCGGTTGCTCAAGCAGCCCTATCCCGCCATCACGGAGTGGATGAACGCCGAGGGGTACCGCACGACGCGCGGTGGCCTGTGGAAGCCAGACGTCCTGGCAAACGTGCTCGATCACCCGGCCATTGCCGGCCTGGAGGAAGACGAGAACCGCAACCTCGTCGAAACGGGCGGCCCCGCGATCATTCCTCGGGAGGACTTCGAGGCCATCCGTGCCATGCGCCCCGTCCATGACCCCGACAAGCAGCGGGCGCCACAGCGCGAGTATCTGATTCCGGGTCTGATGGGTACCTGCGGGCTGTGCACGACCTCGCTGGGCTCCTCTCCCTCGAACCGCGGCAGCCGCGGCTACCGGTGTGCGCCCAGCACAGCTCAGCATCCGGGCGGGTGCGGCAAGGTCCGCATCAATGCTGACCTGCTGGAGACGTACGTTGCTGAGCACGTGCTGGCAGAGTTGGCCAAGCCGGAGGTCAGCGCGCTGATTGGTCAGGCGCGAGATGAACTGCTGGCCCAGGCTGCCCTCCTGCGTAAGGAGGCGGCAGCCGCGCGCCGTCGGCAGAAGAAGCTGGGCGTGGACTACGGGCGTTCGCCGGACATGTCACTCAAGGCGTTCAGGGCGGCCGACAAGGAACTCATGCAGCTGATCCGCGAGAGCGAGACGAAGGCTCGTCTCCTGGAGCAGGTCAAGCACGTGCCGGTCGGTGACATCCCTGACCTCGTGCGCTGGTGGAAGCACGCGCCGATGAGGGCGAAGAAGGGTGTCCTGGTTCTCATGCTGGAGAAGGTGGCCGTGTACCCGGCCGCGTCCAGGGGTTCTCGCACGGTGGACGCGGACCGGGTGGCACTGCATTGGCGTCAGTGGGGCGCGGAGGCTGAGGAGAAGTCCGCCTAAACTGCTCTGCCAGCGCCTTTGGGGCTGACGTTGTAGCCGATGGTGGCCAGCGCGAGACCGGTGGCCACACAGATGATGGAGAGCCCCGCCAAGGCGGGGCTGACGGCGTTTTCGACAGACAGCGGCCAAGCGTGCCCGGTCCGGTCAGCGATGATGTACGCGCTACGGCTGAGCGCATGGGCGACGCCGAAGATGCCCCCGGCTGCAGCGATGGACAGTCCGGTTGCGGCTGCGCGTCGTTGCTGCCAGGCCGCAATGGCCAGCCCGGTAGAAAAGGCGCCGATTTCCAGCCCGGCCACGGCTGTGAAGCCGAGGTAGGTGAGCAGGTACAGCCGGACGTCGGATCTACGCGCGTAGGCCGTGGACAGCTCCGTGTGTGCGGTGTCGGCCATATGGAACTCCCAGATCATCGCCGCGACAACACAGCACACGGCGAAGAGGCGCACCGCGACTCCCGCCTGTACGTGGCTTCTTGAATGCGTCCAGTCCACGATCAGGACCTGGAGGCTTGCCCAGAAGATCACCGCGGCGAGGTCCGAGGCGAGGGATGAGACCTCGTTGAAGTCCATGAGCCGGTCAACGGCTTCGGCGACTGTGGGGATCGCCAGGAGGGAGCCGAAGAAGCAGGCGGCGAACGCCGATACCCGGGCCCTGTGGGCGATTTGATAGACCGCTTGATTGCGACGCTTACGGGTGTAGTGCAGACGTATCGCCGCGCTGATGGCTGTGGCAAGGGCACAGACGCCGTAGATGAGGCCGTCCAAGAGGTTCAACGTCCTTCCAGATCATCCGCTGCCCTCTCAGCGGCTTCGTGCAGGCTCAGCAGGCGGCGCGGCCGGCCCTCACGGGGCTGGTCGACGCCGGGGGGAGGTGGGGGGATCGCGGGGACCTCTTCGGACAGTCCCCTGCGAACACGGATCTCCCGGAGCTTCGAACGGATTTCAAGAATGTCCTGCACTTCGAGGTCCTGCATTAAACGCAAGACTTCGCGGGCTTCAGGGTGCTCCCGGTACACGGACAGGGCTGCGAGGTCGTCCCACTCCCGTCCTGAGAGCAGGAACGCGGCCGGAGCGTCGAGTGCCTGAGCGAGCGCAGCGATGGTAGACGACCTGGGATTGCTGCTGGTGCCGTTCATCAGGCTGTTGACGGTGCCGTGCGACAGCAGGGGCTTGCGCTGTCCCACGGGGGTCGTCGCATCTGAGACGTCCCGGGCGCTGGGCGTGAACCCGTCCGGATCGCGGCGCAGGCGCAGCAGGACGAGCAACTTCGAGGCCAGACTCATGTGTTGACGCCGGTCGGTGGTGTCTGTCATGTCCGCCTTCTCTGGCCGTGTCGTATGCTGCCGCAGGTGACTGGCCGGTAACAATCGTCCCTGCCTCTACGATACCTCGCAGCTCGGAGGGGTTATAGGGTTTGTTGGACAGTTTCCTCGGGGGAGCCGGCGGGTGAACTGCGGGCGTCACGCGCTCCGTTACCTGCCTCTTGGTGGGCTGTCGAGGAAGTCGCATCTGGGCGGGCGAAGGCGGCGCGCTTGCCGTTCACGGGAGGAATCGCATGTCCGAAATCGACGAGCGGCGGATCGCTGAACTGGCCAAGCAGCCCCCGTGTTTGCTTCGAGGCGGGGCGGGCGTCTCGACCCGCCAGGAGGCCCGAAAGCTGCTGGAGTGGCAGGCTGGTATGCGCGGCCGGGAGCCAGACGACGGCCTGCAAGAGGATGGGTGCTGTTGAGTCACAGGGTGACCAGCACCCAGACAGGGAACAGATAGGTGACATTTTTGAGATGCTGCTGTACGTTTTGACGTGCTGGGCGGGTACAGCAGCCGCAGGAGCCCCGCCCGGCAGCGTCGCGTGAGCGGCGTCCTTCCCTGCTCCTCGCCGGGTGGCCGACCCCCCGCGCCCCACCCGGCGAGGAGTCGGCCGTCCGGTGCGGCCGTCGGGGTGCGTGACGGGAGTCAGCCCGCCGTGACCGCTTGGTCGTGGCGGGCTCTCTCGTGTCCGCAGCCAGAAAGGGGAATTCGGAAATGCGGCGAATTCCCTTTTCTGAATTCCTTTGAATTAAAAGAGTTCTGAACTTGCTTTGGCGGTATTCGCCATTAAGATATAAGTGTAAGAACAAAGGGGAATACCCCTAACGGAATTCACGAAAGGCGCGGGGAAATGGCTGACAACAAGGTCGAGTTCATCAACATCAAGGTCAGCGAGATCGCTCCCAACCCGGAGCAGCCGAGGAAGTTCTTCTCGGAGGAGGCGCAGGATGAGCTGACCAACAGCATCAAGGAGAACGGCCTCCTCCAGCCGGTCGTCGTCCGGCCGGTCGAGGGCGCCAAGGTCCCTTACATGCTGATCGCGGGCGAGCGGCGCTGGCGGTCCTGCCAGGCGGCCGGCCTGGAGGTCATCCCGGCGAAGGTCGTCGAGGGTGCCACCGAGGAGGAGGCGTACGTCCTCAGCATCGCTGAGAACGTCAACCGGGCGGACATGACCATCATGGAGGAGGCCGGTGCGTACGCCGACCTCAAGGCCGCCGGATGGACCCCGGCGAAGATCGCCAAGCAGTTCGGCAAGACGGAGACGCACATCACCTGGCGGCTGGGCCTGCTCACCCTGCGCCCCGAGGTGGCCGAGATGGTCGACCAGGGACAGATCAAGAACAACCTCGCCTGGCACATCGCCCAGCTCAACCCGGCGAACCAGATGGTGGCCGCCATGCGGTACGTGCGCGGCGACTTCGACAGCGAGGCCGAGGCGCAGCACTTCGCCAACGGCCTCAAGATGATGGAGCAGCAGACCTCCCTCACCAACGAGAAGGCGCCGACGGCCGAGGAGCAGGAGAAGCAGAAGAAGGCCAAGGCTAAGGCGAAGGACGAGCTCGGCAAGGCGGAGGAGGTCCTGATCCCGCTGCTGGAGGAGCTGGCGGAGAAGAAGCCGGAGGACCTGGCTGTCATCCTCGGTGACGACCTCGCCCGTCACCTGCGGGTCGTCGGCCGCCTGTACGCCAAGGTGCAGATGGTACGGAACCTGCTGAGCAAGGCGCAGGGTATCCAGCGGGCCATGGCCGAGGAGTTCAACAAGGCGGCCGTGGAGGTCCAGCAGGAGGCGGCGGCTGCGAAGAAGACCGAGGCGGCGGCCAAGCTCGAGGCGAAGGCCGAGAAGCCGGAGGCGAAGGCGGCGGACGAGTCGCAGTCCACGGGGAAGAAGGCGGCGGCCAAGCCCGGCCCGAAGCCCGCGGCGCGCACGGCCGCGGGCACGAAGGCCCCGGCGCGCCGGACGCCCGCCAAGAAGACTGAAGCGGCAGCGAAGTAGAACGGAGGGGCGCGGCAGCGGTCGCGCCCCTCCTCTCCTACGGGTTTGGGTGAGTGGGCGCGGCCGGAATTCCGGCCGCGCCTCTTTCCGCTTGAATTCCTCTCTGAATTCCAACCCGTTTCGGCCCGGGCCGGGCGTGCAGGGGGACTCTCCCTACGCGCCCGGTGCCGCTCAGGCCCCCGAAGGTCCGAGCGGGCGGCATCATCGGTCACCGGGGCCGCTGGCGGCGACGTCGACGCACCCCGGCATCTGAGCACCATGAAAGGAATGGCCACGTGCTCACCCTGTTCACCAATCGGTTCCAGGCGTTCCAGCCCCCGCAAGGGGTGCCGGTACGCATCACCCTGGGCGCTCCCCGCTTCAAACTCCCGTACTCCCTCACCCACTCGGTGCGGGAGCTCGCGCCGCGTCGGGAATACCTCTCCCAGCCCGAGCCCGAGTTCACGACGGCCTACCGTGCTGACCTCGACCGGCTCGGGCCCGAGCGGATCGCCGCCCGGCTGCGGCAGATCACGCAGGCCGAGGGTGATCACCGCCTGGTGCTGCTCTGCTTCGAGGACCTGGCCAAGCCGGGCCTGTGGTGCCACCGCCGAGTGTTCGCCGCCTGGTGGAAGGAGGCCACCGGAGATGACGTGCGGGAGCTGTCCCCGATGGACCAGCAGGGCACCTTGATATGAGCGTCGGAACCGCGCCGCAAAGATAGGTGACATGATTCCAAAGGGCTGCCTGCTCCTTGTGTAAGGTTCCAGCGCAGCGCCCGGCCCCGGCACCCGCCGGGGCCGGGCGCTGTCGTTCGTCGGGAGGCGAGAGATGTTCCAGGGCACCATCCCGGGCCCCATGCGCTCCATCGTGCGCGAGACCGCCAGCCAGTGGCCGAGCGGCCCGGTGTACGTCCCGTGCTGCGGCAACTTCACCATCGAGCGCAGCGTGGCCGGCATGGGCTTCGCCCTCCATTCCTCCGACGTGTCCATCTACACCAGCGCGGTCGGCCGGTGGCTCACCCGGCAACCGGTCGGCATCCAGCTCCGAGAGGAGAGCCGAGACGAACTCGGCTGGCTCGCGGACTCCTTGGACGACGGTGTCGGCACCGTCGCCACGCTGATGCTCGGCACGCGGTTCCTCGCCAGTGTCGGCCGCGAGGGGCTGTGGCACGAACGGGTCGTTCGCTCCTACCGGGAGCAGTGGAAGGTCAAGCACGCCGAGACGGTCGAGCGGCTGTCCGGCTCGGACATCGAACTCGCCTCGTACGAGGTGGAAGACGTGCGCTCCTGGCTCCAGAAGGTTCCCCGTGACGCCCCGGTGTGCTCCTTCCCTCCCTTCTACGGCGGCGGCTACGAGAAGCTGTACGAGCCGCTGGAGGCGCACTTCACCTGGGACGCGCCTGAATACGAGCCGCTGTCCGACGACGACGTGGTCAGCGTGCTCGGCGCGATCACGGATCGGCCGTACTGGCTGACGGCCTCCAACCACGACGTGCCCGAGCTGCACCCCTACCTGCACGGCGTGATCAAGGCGACGCCGCGCGCCGCTCCCTTCTACGTGTACGCCAGTCAGGCGCGGACGAGGATCGTCGCTCCGCGCCAGCCGATCGAACCGGTGAAGGTCCCCCGCCTGCGCGAGGGTGACGAACTGGTCGGTCCGCTCACGCTGTCGCTGCTGAAGCCCGGCCAGTTCAACGCGCTGCGCTCCCGGTACCTCAACCCGAAGATCGCGCCGGGCGCGGCGAACCTGGCCGTCGCGGTGAAGGACGGCGGTGGACGCCTGCTGGGCGTGTTCGCGATGGCTCCGAGCACGTACACGCCGGACGAGGCGTACGTGCTCTCGGACTTCGCGGTCGCGCCGACGGACTACCTGCGGCTGTCGAAGCTGATCGTGCTCGCGGCCACCAGCGCCGAGGCGCAGTTGCTGTGCCAGCGGGCGTTCTCGCGGCGGATCCGGAGGGTGGCGACGACGGCGTTCAGCAACAACCCGGTGTCGATGAAGTACCGCGGGCTGCTGCGGCTGCACAAACGCAGCCCGTTGAACGAGGACGGCTGGAAGTTCCAGCTCCAATACCAGGGGGCTATGGGCCAGCACACGCTGGCCGAGGCCCTTCAGATGTGGGCGAAGCGGTGGGGCGCCCCGACGACGAAGACGGGAGTCTGACCATGGAGGAGACCACTCGCCTCGACCCGCCGCAGATGGTGCAAGGCGACCCGCGCACGCTGACGCTGCTCGACGTGAACGCGCGGTTCCTGCCACACGAGCAGTTCCGGCAGCTCGTGGCGAACATCGAGCGTGACGGCTGCCTGACCTCGACGCCGCTGGTGTGGAAGGACCGCGAGACGGGGCGGCTGGTCGTCCTGTCCGGCAACCACCGCACGCTCGCCGCGATCGAGGCCGGCCTGTCGCAGATCTGGTGGATGCAGATAGACGAGCCGCTGCCCCGCCAGCGGCAGATCGCTCTCCAGCTCTCGCACAACGCCATCGCAGGCCAGGACGATCCGGCGATCCTCAAGGAGCTGTACGACGAGCTGGAGTCGGTGGAGTGGCGGCAGTACACGGGCCTGGACGACAAGGCCCTGGACCTGCTGGAGAAGGTGGACGTCGCCTCCCTGGGTGAGGCGAACCTCGACTTCGCCAGCGTGCAGTTCATGTTCCTGCCCGATGAGCTGGAGCGAGCCGAGGCCGCGTTCGACGCGGCCCGATCCACGGCGACGGCGGACCAGCGGTGGGTGGCCGGGCTGGAGCAGTACGAGCCGGTGCTCGATGCGCTGGAGACCTCCCGAGCCGCATACAAGATCGGCAACAGCGCGACGGCCCTCAGCGTGATTCTCGCTGTGTTCGAGCGGCATCTCGGCGAGCTGGCCGAAGGCTGGTTCGACACGACCACGGGAGAGGCGACGAGGGCGGGGACGGCACCGCTGGAGACGGTGTTCGGCGTTCGGGACGTGCCGGTGGAGACGGCCGCCGTCGTGCGGGCGGCCATCGATCGGATGGTGCAGGACGGCACCGTGCCGGCCGACGAGCCGTGGCGGGCGCTGGAAGTCCTGGCCGCACAGAGCAACTGACGGCCGTCGGCCAGGAGGTGAGCGGTGGCCGAGGACACCGTGGAGTCCTGGGAGCGGCAGAGCGGGGAGTCGGTCCAGGCGTTCGAGGCGTTCGCCGTGTACCGCGATCTCGGTCCAGCGCGGAGTCTGACAAAGACGGCACGCGAGTTGCATAAATCCCGCACGCTGCTGGGCCGGTGGTCGCGGCAGTACGCATGGGTGATGCGGGCCGCGGCCTACGACCGGGAGCAGGACCGCCTGTTCCTCGCGGAACAGGCACAGGCGCGGCGGGATATCGCCCGCAGGCACGCGAAGTTGGCGCAGGCCGTTCAGAGCAAGGCGGTCGCGCGGCTTCAGACACTCGACCCGCGGGAACTGTCGCCATCCGAACTGCTGCGCTACATCCAGGTCGCGGCGGAGATCGAACGGCGGGCCGTGGGTGAGGCCCCGGCGGCCGGGACGGTCGAGGACCGGGACCAGGGCGTGGACGTGGCCTCACTGTCGGATGAGGAGCGCCGGGCCCGGATGGACCAGCTCCGCCGTGAACTGGAGCGCCGGCTGTCGGAGGGCGCGCAGTGAGCCGCGGTCGGGCCAAGCGCCGCATGGTTGAGGGGTTCGCGGACCCGTCGGTAATGAGCGATGAGCAGATGAAGGCCGAGGTCGCCGCACTGGTCCGCGCCGATGAGCTGTCGGCGCGCAGGTGGGCGTGCGAGGTCCCGAACTGTGATGGGCTGCCCCACGTTGGGTGGCTGCACCACCATGCCCGCGCGGCACAGCGTAAGCCGCTGTGGCTGTGGACGGTGTGGATGCTGCTCACCGGCCGTGGCTGGGGCAAGTCCCGGACGGCGGCGGAGACGGTGAAGGAGTGGGCGCAGACACCAGGTCTTCAGATCGCGGTGGTGGCGAAGAACGCGACGCTCGTGCGGGACATCTGCTTCGAGTCCCCGAAGTCGGGGCTGCTGTCGGTGTTCCCGCCTGAGGAAGTGGCGAAGTACAACTCGTCGCTGGGTGAAACGACGCTGCGCCTGGTGAACGGCACGCTGATCCGGGGATTCGGTGCAGAGACGCCGGACAACCTGCGCGGCTGGGCGTTCGACAAGGCATGGTGCGACGAGTACGCGGCCTGGTCGCGGCACACCGCGCAAGAGGTCTACGACATGCTGTGGTTCTGCCTGCGTGAGGCGGACACCCCGCAAGTCGTGATCTCCACGACGCCGAAGCCGCTCCCACACGTCAAGAGGCTCGTCGAGCGGGGCCGTGCCCAGGAGAAGGCGCACCTGGAGGGCGGGGCGCCGCCTCGGGTGGTGCTGACCCGCGGGCACATGCGGGAGAACGACGCGAACCTGTCGGCGGCGGCCCGAGAAGAGCTGGAGGAGGAGTACGCCGGCACCCGGTTGGGGCGGCAGGAGCTGTCCGGCGAGCTACTCGAGGACGTGGAGGGCGCGCTGTGGAAGGGGTGGATGCTGGAAGTCGAGGGCTTCCGCCCCCGACCCGAGCATCTGCCTGACCTCCAGCGCGTGGTGGTCTCCGTCGATCCGGCCACGAAGTCGCACGAGAACGCGGACATGACCGCGTTCACCGTGGCGGGCCGTGGGTTCCCAGTGGAGACGATGTTCGGGGATGACCGGCCTCGCGGGTATCTGCTGCACTGCGAGCAGGACCGGCATACGCCGACGCAGGCGATGAAGCGGGCCGCTGAGCTATACCACGAGCACCGCGCCGACTGCGTGGTGATCGAGGCCAACAACGGTGGTGACTACCTGCCCGCGCTGCTGGAGCAGGTGGACCCGACGGTGAACTGGCGGATCGTTCATGCAACGCGTGGGAAGCGGGCGCGGGCGGCGCCGGCGGCGCAGCTGTACGAGCAGGCCAGGGTGTCGCATGTCGGTCCGGCCCGGCGGTTCGCGGAGCTGGAGGAGCAGATGACGACGTTTGTCGGCCAGGGCGAGACGGAGGACTCGCCCGACCTGCTGGACTCGGCGGTGTGGGCGTTGTGGGACCTGTTCCTGGATCCGACGATGCCGCCTCCGCGTGGTGGGGATGACCAGCGGCTCGCTGGTCGGCGGTAGTTGGGCCAAGGCCGTTGTCCGTGGGTTGTGGCAGCGTTGCGAGTTGATCGGCGCTGGACAGACAGGGAGTCGGGGATGGCGGGGGAAGCTCGGGTGATGCCGGCATGGGTGGAGAGCGGCCGGACCGTTGTGGTTCCGGCCGTGGCGTCGATCGTGGACGCCCGCAAGACGAGATCTCGCCGTGAGGGCGCGCTCGGCCGGTTCGGGGTGGGCATGAAGAGCGTGATGAGTCTGCCCACCGGGACGGGGAAAACCGCGACCGCTGTGGCGGTGGCGATCGAGATGGCCAGGCAGGGCCAGAGGCTGACGCTCGTGGTCAAGGACCGTGCCGAACAGGAGGCTGTCGAAGCACAGCTGAAGGCCGCATGGGCAGGGCTGGATGAGGCGGCAGGTGATCAGGCCGCACCGGACAGCTTCCATCTGGTTCCCGAGCCGTACGTACCCCGACGCTTGCGTGCTCGCACCACCCCGGTAGCCGCGTACCGGGCGTTGTGTATGAGGGCGGCGGAATGGGAGGAGTCCGGGCGGGATCAGGAGCGGCGGGCCGTGGGGGGAGACCGACGTGTTCGGAATTCCGCACCACGTCGGGCGGTGGTCATCCGAAGTGGGGGAAGGTGCGAGAACCCAGAGTGCTTGCTGCCGGACCTCCCGTACCGGACGGAGGCCGGGGAGCCGCTGCTCGAGGTCGACCACATCGATGACCACGCTGGCGGCGGCCGGGATCATCCGGCGGCGATGATCGCCTTGTCAATCCCCTGGTTTCGTAGAGACCTCTCCTATGCGGCCTGGCACCTCTGGTCGCTCTTCTTGCGTGCTTCGGTGATGGTCCGTTCGAACTCC